>JACONG010000004.1:0-114449 GCA_014323865.1 Rhodospirillales bacterium
CGTGGTGCCCGGGATCGCCGCCCTGATCGCTGCCGCCAACAGCCGTGCCGTCCCGGTCGTGATCGTGACAAACCAGTCGGGCGTGGGGCGCGGTCTCTACGGCTGGTCCGACTTCAACGCCGTCCAGTCTGAGATCGCAAGGCATCTCGCCAACATGCATGCGCGGTGGGATGCGGTCTTCGCATCGCCGTTCCCGCCCGGAAACTGGCCCATGCGCAAGCCACATCCCGGCATGCTGCTCGCCGGCGCCGAAGCCTTCGATCTCGACCTCGAGCGTTCGTGGATCCTGGGCGATCGCGCCACCGACATGGAAGCCGGACAGCGCGCCGGGATCGAGGGCGGTCTCTTCGTGGGCAACGGCTACGACGACGACGAAATCATGAACGCCCTGGCGCATGCAAGCGACAGCTATGCGGTGCGCCGCATCGCCAAACCCCATCAAGCCCTCATGCACCTGCCATTCCTGAAAAACGCTTGAACCAACTGCAACGCAGCGCTAAGCGGGCGCAACGTTCGGAGTGTTCATGGACCTTGCTCATTTTTACAAAGCCGAGTTCGACCAGCACGAGACAGCCGTCTCCGCAACGCGCGCCACGCTAAAGGAACCGTTCGCCCGGCTGGTCGACACCTGCGTCGCCAGCCTTCGTGCCGGCGGCAAAATCCTCTTCTTCGGCAATGGCGGCAGCGCCGGCGACGCGCAGCATCTCGCGACCGAACTGGCCGTGCGCTACGTCGGCGACCGTGCGGCGATCGCCGCGATCGCGCTGACCACCGATACCTCGCTGCTGACCGCGGCAGGCAACGATCTCGGTTTTGATCGCATCTTCGCGCGCCAGATCGAGGCTCTCGGGCGCGAAGGCGACGTTGCGATCGGTATCTCGACCTCCGGGAAGAGCCCCAATGTCCTGCTTGCCCTGGAGCAGGCGCGTTCGCAGGGCCTCGTCGCGGCGGCGCTTTCGGGTCGCGAGGGCGGAAGCCTCCCGGGTCTCGCCGATCCTCTGCTGATCGTCCCCAGTGCGATCACGGCGCGCATCCAGGAGATGCATATCACGCTCGGCCAGATGCTGTGCGGCGCGGTCGAGATCGAGCTCGGTCTGGTGCCGGAGCCTCAAGCTTGATCCTGGTCACCGGCGGGACGGGCTTCATCGGCTCGATCATCGTGCAGGCGCTGGTTGACCGCGGCGACGCGGTTGCCGTGTGCGACCGGCACTTCGACGACGAGCGCGCGGACAATCTTGCCGGCTATGACCTCGCGGCGCACGTTCATGCCGATGATCTGATGACGTGGATCGAAGCGCGCGATGACATTGAGGCCGTTGTCCACATGGGTGCGATTTCGGCGACGACCGAGACCGAGACCGATCTGATCATGCGGACCAACGTCTGGCTCTCGCTTGAACTCTGGGACTGGTGCGCGCGCCATCGCGTGCCGCTAATCTATGCCTCCTCGGCACAGGTCTACGGCGACGGCAGTAAGGGGTTCGACGATGATCCCACGCAGGACGCCATGGCCCGGCTGCGTGCGATCACGGCCTATGGCGCCAGCAAGCTCCTGTTCGATCGCCTGGTCGCGCGCGAGCGGGATGCGGGGCGTCCGATGCCGCCGCAGTGGGTCGGGCTTCGTTTCTTCAACGTCTATGGCCCGCACGAGGGGCACAAGGGCGACATGCGCAGTGTGATTGCCAAGACCTTTCCCGCGCTGCAGGCCGGCGAAGCCATGCGCCTGTTCCGCTCGGACCGGCCCGACTACGGCGACGGCGGGCAGATGCGCGACTTCATCTACGTCAAGGACTGTGCCGATGTGGTCTGCTGGCTGCTCGACAACCGAGACGTCAGCGGCATCTTCAATCTCGGAACCGGTGAGGCACGCACCTGGCTCGACCTGGCGCACGCCATGTTCGCGGCTCTCGAGCGCGCGCCCGAGGTCGAGTTCTTCGAGATGCCGGATGCCCTCAAGGGGCGCTACCAATACTTCACCGAAGCCCGCATGATGCGGCTGCGCGAGGCTGGCTACGATCAGCCCTTCACCACGCTGGAGGACGGCGTGGCCGACTACATCGGGAAGCATCTGCTGCGCTGAGGTGCGCGAGGGGAGCGAAGGTCATGGCACGACCGGCACCCGATCAGGTTGAACGCATCGCCTGTGTGGGCGGCGGCTACATCGGTGCCGGCTGGGCCGCGGTTTTCCTCGCAGCCGGCAAGGATGTGGTGATGTCCGATCCCGGACCCGATGCCGAAGCCAAGGCGCGTGTCATCATCGATCAGGCCTGGCCGCTGCTCGAGGAGCTCGGCCTCGCCGCCGGTGCCAGCACCGAGCGGTTCTCGTGCGCCGGATCGGTCGAGGAGGCGGTTTCCGAGGCTGACTTCGTGCAGGAGAGCTCACCCGACCGCGAGGACCTGAAGATCAATCTCTTCGCCCAGATGGATGCGGCAGCACCGGCCGCCACCGTGCTCGCCAGTTCGTCCTCGGCCTTCATTCCGAGCAACCTGCAGAGCGAGTGCAGCCATCCCGAGCGGGTGATCATCGGCCACCCCTTTGCGCCGAGCTACCTGATCCCGCTGGTCGAGGTCGTCGGCGGCAAGAAGACCGATCCCGAGGTGCTGACCTGGTCGCACGCGTTTTATGAAGCCGTCGGCAAGACGTCGATGACGCTCAAGAACGAGATTGAGGCCCATATCGCCAACCGCATCCAGAACGTGATGTTCGAGGAGGCCGCGAGTCTCGTGGCGCAGGGCATCTGCGACTACAAGGATATCGACACCGCCGTCACCTGCGGCCCGGGTTTGCGCTGGGCCTTTGCCGGCCCGGTGACCTGCTATCACCTGGGTGGCGGCAAGGGTGGTATCCGCCACATGATCGATCACTTCGGCTGGAAGCGGGACGAGGAAGCCAGAGACAAGATCATCGGCGAGGTCGACGAAATGTACGGCCACCTCGCCATGGAAGATCTTGAGCGCTGGCGCGACGAGAACCTTCTGGTCATGCTGAAGGGTCTCAAGAACGCACCGCTGAAGGAGTAGCACCATGGCACGGCTCGCACCCGAAGACGTGAAACGGATCGCCTGCGTTGGCGGTGGCCCGCTCGGCTCGGGATGGGCCGCTCGTTACCTCGCCGCCGGGGAAGGATGTTGTTCTCTACGACCCCGCGCCGGACGGTGAAGCGCACGCCCGACCGCTCGTGCTTCTCGTGCATCGCGTCACTCGCTGACGCCGTGGCCGATGTCGATCCGGTCCGGGAGAGCGTGCCCGACAATCATCGTCCACGGCGACAGCGCGCCGTTGCTCCACGTTACCCATGCCCTGATGCGCTTCGTTCCCGGCGTCCGGATCGAGGAACGGTTTGGCGCGCTGAACCCCGACGAGAGAGCCACCCTGGGCTGTGAGCTCTGCCGGACGCTCGCCGGAATACACGGTGTGACCTTCGAGCAGGCCGGTTTCCTGAACGAAGACCTCGCGGTCGTCACGCCTCTTCCGTCCTCCGCTCGGCGCCGCCGCCGATCTCCCGACGGCGTTGGCCGAGGGGTATCGATCGGTCGATCCTCGGCTGCCCGAGGATTGGGTCAACCTGTCCCGCGCCGTCGACCTTCTGGCCTGGGCCGACTTCCCCGGCCGGTCGCCCTTGACGATCACCTCGGTCGTGCCCGGTCGATGGCCGATTGGATTGTCCGGTTCTCAAACGAAAACGGGGCGCCCATGAGCGCCCCATCTCCACGACTATGTCTCTGATCGCTCAGAGCACGCTGTTGGGATCGACGAAGTCGTAGCCTAGCGCGTCGGCGACGGCCTTGTAGGTGACCTTGCCGTCGTGGACGTTGAGGCCCTCGAGCAGGTGGCGGTCGTCCTTGCAGGCTTGCTGCCAGCCCTTGTTGGCGAGATGAACGGTGAACGGCAGGGTCGTGTTGTTGAGCGCGAAGGTCGAGGTGCGCGCCACGCCGCCGGGCATGTTGGCGACGCAGTAGTGCACCACGCCATGTTCCCGGTAGGTCGGCTTGGCGTGCGTCGTGGCATGGCTGGTCTCGAAGCAGCCGCCCTGGTCGATCGCAACGTCGACCAGCACGGAACCGCGGTGCATCTTCTTGATCTGCGCTTCGGTCACGAGCTTCGGTGCCGCGGCGCCGGGGATCAGCACCGCGCCGATCACCGCATCGGCATCGAGCACATATTCTTCCAGCACGTCCACAGTGGAGTAAAGCACGCGGGCGCGCCCCTCGAAGAGCTCGTCGAGCTGGCGCAGGCGGGCGATCGAACGATCGAATATCGTGACCTCCGCGCCCAGGCCCACGGCCATCCGTGCGGCATGTGTGCCGACAACGCCGCCGCCGATCACGACGACCTTGCCCGGCGTTACGCCCGGTACGCCGCCGAGCAGCACACCCGAACCGCGCTGAGCCTTCTCGAGGCAGTGCGCGGCAGCCTGGATCGACATACGGCCGGCGACCTCGCTCATCGGGGCGAGCAGCGGCAGGCCGCCGTGGTTGTCGGTGACGGTCTCGTAGGCGATCGCCGTGCAGCCCGACTCCAACAGCAGGCGGGTCTGCTCGGGATCGGGCGCCAGATGGAGGTAGGTGAAGAGAAGCTGGCCCGTGCGCAGCATCTTGCATTCGTTCGGCTGCGGCTCCTTGACCTTCACGATCATGTCGGCCCTGGCAAAGATCTCTTCGGGTGTTTCGATGATCTCCGCACCGGCCTTGATGTACATCTTGTCGTCGAGACCGATGTCGTGGCCAGCACCCTTCTGCACGATGACCTTGTGGCCATGGTGGCAGACCTCGCGGACGGAAGCGGGCGTCATGCCCACGCGGTATTCGTGATTCTTGATCTCTTTCGGCACGCCCAGAAGCATCACCAACTCCACATCTGTTGAATCCGAATTTCGGGGCGGCACAAATGAAGCAGGAGATGCTCCCAGCGCCCGGAAGCGGGCTAGAAACCATGTTCAAAGATGGAAATCAACCGAACGGACTGGCGGAATTTGGACGGCTGCGATGCACTCGCAAGGAGGCTTGCGCTACTTTAACAGCTCCGGGCGCAGCATGCGGAAGGTGCCGCCAACGACCGCGTAGTTGGCATAGCCCAGACGCGCGATCACCTTCTGCGCTTCGGGATCGAAACGTTCGTCGACCAACGCGTCATCGCGGATATGGATGCCGATGACGGTGCCGAAGATCATCAGGTTGTCGAACTTGTCGCCGTCCTGCGGGATGGTCACGGTCTTGAGTGTCTTGCACTCGAATGACACCGGGCTTTCGGCCAGTCGGGGCGCATCGATTAGGTTGCACGGTGCCAGCTCCAGTCCGGCGAGTGCGGCCTCGTCGACGCCGGCGGGAACCTCTTCGGCGGTTGCGTTCATCTTCTCGCGCAGATCCCAAGTCACGAGATTGTGGCAGAACTCGCCGCGGTCGACGGCGTTGCGTGCCGAGTCCTTTTCGCGCACCGAGCTGGCCGACGAAAAGAAGATGGTCGGCGGGTTGTCGGCCACCGCGTTGAAGTAGCTGTAGGGCCCGACATTGACCGTGCCGTCGTCGTTCAGCGTAGTAAACCAGCCGATCGGGCGGGGCGCGACAAGCGCCTTGAACGGGTCACGCGGCAGGCCGTGGCCGTCTTTCGGCTCATAGAACATATCAGGGGCCTCCGGTCAGGCGGCGGAGCGGGCGTAACGTTCGATGTCGTACGCCTCGTCGTTCATCGTGCTCTTGGTCGACGGGCGCTCGGTCATCAGGGCGAACCAGACATGGGTGCGCTCGCAGCCCTCGGGAATGACGACGCCACGATAGTGCTTCAGCGCCACCATGCGTTCGAAGAAGAGGTAACAGGTCAGATCAACCAGCGAGGTGTCCGCCCCGAGCCAGTAGGGGCCATCCGACAGTTTCACCATGCCCTCGTTTTCCATGTAACGCAGGTTGGCGATCACTTTGTAGCACAGCGGCACCTGCTCGTCTTCGGTCTTGGCCGACAGAAGCGCGTAGTTGTCCTCGACGAAGCGGGGGTTGCAGGAAAGCCTAACCCAGGCTTTCGGCAACAAGAGTCCGCAGGTTGGCGCGTGGGCGGGCGCCGAGGTGGCTGATCACCTCCGCGGCGCAGATGCCGCCGATACGCGCAGCCCGGTCCAGGCTGGTGCCCTGGGTGTAGCCGTACAGAAACCCGGCAGCGTAGAGGTCGCCGGCGCCCGTGGTGTCGACCACCTTGGTGGTGACGGCATCCACTGCCTTGCGCTCACTGCCCGAGACGACGACCGAGCCCTTCTCGCTGCGCGTCAGGGCGGCGAGCTTGACGTCATCGGCCATGGCTTTGGCGGCGGTATCGAAGTCGTCGGCTTCATAGAGCGAAATCACCTCGGCCTCGTTGGCGAAGACGATATCGACATGGGACCGAATGAAACTGAGGAACTCGGCACGGTGGCGGTCGACGCAGAACGGGTCGCTGAGCGTCATGGTCACCTCGCGCCCTGCGGCGGCCGCGGCCTTGGCAGCAGCCTCGAAGAGCGCCGGTCCCTGCGGTGCGTCCCACAGATAACCTTCGAGATAGGTCACCTTGGCGTCGCCGACGTCGGTGGGGTCGAGATCGTCGATACCGAGGTCCACGGCAGCACCGAGAAAGGTGTTCATGGTGCGCTGGGCGTCAGGTGTGACCAGAACCATCGAGCGCGCGGTCAACGGTCCGTCGCTCGCGACCGGGGTTGTGAAGCTCACGCCCTGGGCGCGGATGTCGTGGGCGAAGACGTCGCCCAGCGGGTCGTCGTGCACCTTGCCGACGAAGCAGCTGTTGCCGCCGAGCGCCGCGATGCCGACAATCGTGTTCGCGGCCGAACCGCCGGAGATCTCGATGCCCGGCCCCATGCCGCTGTAGATACGGGTGGCCTCGTCCTCGTCGATCAGGCGCATCAATCCCTTGACCAGCTCATTGGCCTCCAGGAAGTCGTCGCCGGTCTCGGCAATGATGTCGACGATGGCGTTGCCGATGCCCAGTACATCGAAACGGGTTTCGGTCATGGTGGCGTCGCGCTCTCGGATGGGTCGGGGCCGTTCGCTGTTTCGTCCGGCGTTCGAAGGCGGCGCGAGTATAGGGGTTGGCGGACGACGGGCAAGCCTTGCTGGCGTGTCTGCGGTCACGCCATACTTGGCGCTCTCGCGCACCCGAAAGGACATGCCATGTCGGACCTCTGGAAGCTCAACGCGCTGGAGGCGGTCGAGCTGCTCGGAAAGGGGGAGATCTCGCCACTTGATATGATCGAGTCCTGTGCCGAACGCATCGAGGCGACCGACGACGGCCTCAACGTCATGCCCACCCGCTGCTTCGATCGCGCGCGTGACCATGCCCGACGGCTGATGGACGGCTCGGCGCCTGTGGCCGACGGCCCCGGAGCGCTGCACGGCCTTCCGTTTGCCGTGAAGGAGCTGGAGGATGTCGCGGGCGTCCGGACCACCTATGGCTCGCACCTCTTCGCTGACCATGTGCCGAAGCGCTCCGACATCATGGTCGAGACGCTCGAAGCGCGCGGCGGTATCGTCATGGGAAAGTCGAATGTGCCAGAGTATGGCGCAGGCGGGCAGAGCTTCAACGAGGTCCTCGGCGTCGCCCGCAACCCTTGGGACCGTGAGCGCTCGACCGGCGGCTCCTCAGGCGGTTCGGCCGGGGCGCTTGCCGCCGGTCAGGTGCCGATCGCGACGGGGTCGGACCTCGGCGGCAGCCTGCGTATCCCGGCGAGCTTCTGCGGCATCGTCGGCTTCCGGCCGACTCCGGGTGTTGTCGCGAAGGGACCGGATCCCGGGTGTTTCGCCGACATGCCGGTGGCAGGGCCCATGGCGCGCAACGTGCCCGACACGGCTCTCATGCTCGACGCGATGGCCGGCGTCGATGTCCGCGATCCCCTGTCGCGCGCCGAACCGGCCGTGCCCTATCTCGATCAGGTCAGGCAGGCACTCGATACCGGCACCTTTGCCGGTTGTATCGGCTATTCGCCCGACCTCAAGGTCACGCCGGTCGATGCCGAGATCGATGCCATCTGCCGTCAGGGTCTCGAACGCCTGACGCCGCTCGGTTGTGAGATCGTCGACACCGATCTCGATCTCTCCGACGGTGCGGAAGCCTTCCAGACGTTCCGCGCGCTTGGTTTTGCCGTGGGCCACGAACATGAACTCAAGGCCGATCCGGGGAAGCTGAAGCCCGAAAACCAGTGGAACATCCGCAAAGGCCTGGAGCTCTCGGTCGAGGACATCATCCGCGCCCACCGCATCCGCGGTGCGCTTTATCACCGGGTCGTCAACTTCTTCGGCAGCCACGACCTCCTGGCGTTGCCCTCGACGATCGTGACTGCGATCCCAACGACCGAGCGCTATCTGCGCGAACTCAACGGCCACTGGTTCGGCAACTATGTCGACTGGATCATCCTGACCTCGGTCGTGACGCTGACGGTCTGCCCCGCAATCTCGATTCCCTGCGGTTTCACAAAGGCGGGCATGCCGGTCGGCCTGCAACTCGTCGCGCGCAGCCATGCCGACGGCCAGCTCCTGGCCTGGTCGGCGGTGGCGGAGCGTGTTCTGGGGATCGCAGAGACCCTGCCGATCGATCCGCGTGGCGAGATCGGGGCTTATCCCGATCCGGAGCCTGAACCGCACGGCGATTGATTAGAGGGCCCGGCATCGCCATCTCTACCGCCAAAGCTTCGGAGTGTTCATGATCGGTGCCCTGAGCAAGGCGTTCGGCGACCTGCACGATCCCAAGCTGCGCAGGACTCTGTTTGCCATCGCACTATGGAGTATCGGCTTCTACGTCGCCCTCTTGATGCTGATGTTCGGCGGGCTGGGCGCGGCGAACCTCGACGATTGGGCCAACAGACAGGCCGAGTGGATGCCGGGCGGCCTGATCGAGGTCGGTTCCTTCGTGCTCGCCTTCTTCGTCTATCTCGGTTTGATCTGGTTCACCTTCATCGTCGTCACCCAGACGGTGGCGGCTTTCTATCTCGATGGCGTGGTCCGTCGGGTCGAGGAGCTCAACTACCCGCACCTGCCGCCCGCCAAGGGCACGACGGTGACCGAGGACGTGATCTCCACGATCAAGTTCACCGCCATGCTGCTGCTGGTGAACCTTGTCGCGCTGCCGTTCTACATTCTCGGGCTCTTTATCCCGTTCGTCAGCATCGGCATCTTCTATCTGGTGAACGGCTATCTGTTCGGCCGCGAGTATGCCGAGGTCGTGATCCTGCGCCGTCTGCCTGCCGACGAGGCAACGGCATGGCGCAAGGCCAACCGCAACCGGCTGTGGCTGACCGGTGCGGTTATTGCCTTCGGAATGACGATTCCGCTGCTGAACTTCTTGGGCCCCGTGGTTGCCGCGGCCTTCATGACGCATGTCTATCGTGGCGGTTCGCAGGGGCGTGGCGTACGTGGGAGCTGAGTCCGCCGGATTCCTCTTGCATCGATCCCTCCACCGTCGGAAGTAGCGAGGCCATTGCCGGAAGCGTTCCGTGACCGATAGTGTGCTTGGGGGGAGAGGGATGGCGATTGTGGGCCGTGTTGGTGCCCTGACATTGTCCTTGGTGCTGGTGGTCTGATCGGTAGGCACCGTGCCGACCGGCACCGGGAGCAGCGGTTCCGGTGGGGGTCTGGCGTTGGCCGAGGCGCCTGACGCTGTGCTGATCAGCACGTCTGAAAGCCTGTTCAATCTTGGCGAGTGCGACTTGCGCAAGGCAATGGGCCAACTCACCTTTGTCTGGTTCGAATCCGGCGCTACGACGCCCAGTCCTGCGAACTCTTCGTCTATCTCCATCCCGAAGGTGTGCACCACGTGGACCTCCAAGGCGAGGGCCTCGACGATGTGGCGCGCTCGGCCTGTTTCGAAGACATGGTTCCGGAGGTGGTCTGAGCCATGAAGCCAGTCGACATCAAACAACCCTTGGCAGGCCTCCCGGTTCTACACGGCCGGTCACCCGACACGTCGGACGAAGAGGCTGCTGTCGCCTTCGCCGGCACTATCTTCGACTTTCTCGGACTCGACCACCTGCCCGAACTCGACTACGACCCGGTTGTGCTCCCCAGCCACGCGCGACCGCTTGCGCGAGCACTTCACCCCATTCGTCGATCGGCTGCACCAGATGACAAGCATGTCATTCGAACAGTTGTACTTCTGGAGCGGAATCAATTTACTCGTGATCATATCCTGCGGCGTGAAGCTATCGATGATCGTTGCGATGGCGTCCCAGAGGTCATCGACGGTTCTGGCGGCGGCCTTTCGGAGCAGGGCCTTGAGCCCGGAGAACGACATCCCGAACGCCATCTCGATCGGGTTGAAGTCCGGGCTGTAGGGCGGCAAGTAAAGCAGCTCCGCATCGGCAGCTTCGATGGCGTGGCGGACACCCGCGACCTTATGGGCCGGAAGATTGTCCATCACCACGATATCGCCGGGGCTCAACTCCGGCATCAGGACCTGCTCCACGTAGGCGCACAACGCGGGGCCGCTCATCGGTCCGTCGAGCAGCATCGGCGCGGCCATGCCGCCCAACCTCGAAGCCTTGCCATTCTGGTATTGGTCCCGGTCTCATCAATGAAGATCAACCGCTCGGGATCGAGGCCTGACAGCTTCTTGGGCCAGGCGCTGCGTCGGGCGAGGACGTCCGGGCGCTCTTGCTCCGACGCATGGGCTGTCTTCTTCTTATGCGTCAGCCAGTGCTTGGAGAGGAAATTCCAGACTGTCGACGGGCAGGTCCGCTCGCCCCGCTCCGACAACAGCTTGTCGGCAATCTCATGGAGCGTGATGTCCTTGTTGGCCTCGACAAGACCGAGAATATAGGGCGCGTGCCTATTCAGCTTCGAACCCGCAGGCTTGATCGTCATCCTGACCCTGCCGTTCGGGTGCCAGCGAACCCGTCTCGCGCCACCGACGATACCAGTTGATCGCCGTCGATGGCGCGACGGAAAATCGCTCCGCCGCAGGCGCCGACATGCCGCCCTCAATCGCATCAACGACCCGGCGGCGAAGGTCCAATCCGTAACAACACGCCATATCTGCCTCCCGAAGCACTCGCGGGTACAGAATCATGAGGTGGAACGAATGGGAATCTCCTTTTTCGACTTAGATTAAGAGGAAGACCCTCCAGCCCGCACAACGAGCGAGGCCGGGTTCAGCGGGTGGTGACCCAGCTGGCATAGCGCTTGCCACGATAAGACGCGATGACGCCCAGTGACGTACCGGCAAGCATGATCGCGGCCGAGATGACAAGACGGCGCAATCGCCGCACCGAAGCGATCAGAAGGCAGCTCGCGGCAACCGCCGAGAGCACGATCCAGAAGGCGGCGGACCCCACCGTCGCGGCGAACGCGGCAACCAGAGCCAACAGCGAGGCCAAGGCAAAAAACCCCGACCACCACCGCAGAAGCTTGTGGACGAGGTACTTGGCAAGATTGTCGGCCGCCATCGTGCGCAATCTCGGCCAGAGCAGGCGATGACAGTTTACCGCACGGCATGCGATCCGGATCTTGCGCCGAAATTCGTTGCTGACCGCGATCTCGGACTCCTCGTAGGCCCGAAACCGGGGTTCTGCCGCAACCCGCCAGCCAGCGGCCAAAATCGAGACCGAGGTGAACATGTCGTCGATGATGTCGTGGGGCACTTCGTCGAAGAGCGCCCGCCGGATCGCAAACAAGGACCCGTCCGCACCGATGGTGGAACCCGAACCGGTGTTGCTCTCCAGGTCCTTGATCCGCTCCTCAAGACGCCAGTAGGCGCTGCTGACCGAGGCTGCGGTCGAGGCGTCCCGGTTGGTGTAGATCAGGTGTCCGCAAAGACATCCAAGCTGGTCTTCAGCCGCAAACCGGGAGTGGGCGACGGCCGGGGCCGCATCGTCGAGCAGAACGTTGGCGTCCGTGAAGACGACGACCTCGGCATCGACACCGGAAAGAAGGGTGTTCATGCCCATGCTCTTGCCGCCCCGCTCGTTCGAGATAACGACCCGGGCAAGATCCGCATGCGCCTCCATTATCTGCGCGCTGCGATCCGAACTGCCGTCCGAATAACAATGGATCGCAAGCTTCGGGTAACGCGCCTTCAGATCCGCAAGGTTGGCGAACTTCCGCTCCAGAACGGAGGCCTCGTTGTAAGCGCAGAAGACAATGGCCATTCCCTCGCCATCCCAATGCGGTTCGATCTCGACAGGGTCTTCAGGTCGCCGCGGAAGCAGACCCAAAACCAGCGGATAAAACACGAACGGTGTCGCTGCGATGGCTAGGAGCATCACCGATGGGATGAACGCGACCAGTTCAAGCAGTGGCATACTATTGAGATCCTATCCTATGCACATGCCACCAGCCTTCAAGATCCACCTCCGCTCAGCGTCTCTGCAAAATAAGGTTTTCTGTCACAACTGCAAGCCGAGCTTGGTGTCCGGCTGAACGGCGGCATTGCGTGACGATGTGAAACATACGAGATCGCCAGTTGGCCGTCGATCGATCAAGCGCTTCATGCGCTCGGCCACCTTGGTCTTCAGCATGCGCCTGCTCGCCGATGGCATCGGATTTCTGAAGATTGAGGGCGATCCGAGCGTGACCTCGTCAGGTGCGGTGCGGTAAGCGATGTTGCCGCGGAGGAAGCAACGCCATGTGAGGATCTTGTCCCTGTTGCGCTTCTTGCGGTTCTTCGAGGCTGGCGTCGTAGCGTGCCATCAAGACGTGCGGTTCCACGGAGACGGCGGCGATGCGCTGGTTGACGAGATCGAGCAACACGGTGTGTGCCGCACGCGCGAAGACCGCCCTCGGTCGCCCACGCCACAGCACGAACTTCTTCGCCGCCGCAGGATATCGTCCCGATGAAATTGATTCTGCTCTAGGGTGCGCAACCGGAATGAAGGCGGAGCCCGACTTGTCGGGCATCAGGATGGGCTGCTCGCCCGTACGCGCGCAGAACTCGTTGATGGCTTCCTTATTGCCGAGCCATGAGCTGCTGAAGTAATCGTGCAGCATGCACATGCCGCCGGAAGGTGCCATCGTCAAGGACTGCGTCCGCAAGCAGTGGGTCTGGATGTGCCTCAATGTCGACACCATCATCTAGAGTGCCTGGGCCAGCGGCGGCACGCGGGCTCACGGCATCATCCCGCCGGGCCTGATCGGCTATCGCGAAGAGGGCAAGTACATGACGCCCGTCCCCGAATGCGTCCGTACGCTGATCGAGGAAGCCAGTGCCGAGGGCATGACACTCACGCTCAAGACCATCAACCTGGACGACCGGATTGCCGCAGCCACGATCATCCAGGCCAATCTGGCCGAGATCGGTCTCAACATCGAGGTCATTTCGATGGATGCCGGTCCGTTCTGGAACCTCGGCCTCGAGCCCGAGGGCGATGACTGGAAGGACCTGGAATTCTGGATCATTTTCTACTTGGACTCGCCGGATCCCGGCCAGATGACCCAGTGGTTTATCTCCGACCAGATCGGCGTGTGGAACTGGGAGCGCTGGTCGGATCCCGAGTTCGACGAGCTTTTCGCCGCCGGTCTCGCCGAGACCGACACGGCCAAGTGCCACGATATCTACGTCAGGATGCAGGAAATCATGGAGGACACCGGCGGATACGTCTTCCTGACCTTCCCGCCCAACGGCGTGATGTACCGCGAGGGCCTCGAACCGGTGATCGCGCCGTGCGGCTACATCTGGCAGATCCCCCGGCTTCCACTGGAACGACGGATCGGCCTGATCGGCTGAATCGATCGCTAAGGAAGCTCTCGGTGTTTCTGCAACGGGGGTTTCTCCTTTGCTCTGGTGATGTTGTCGTTCGGGCGCCCGCGCCCGATTACCACTTCGCGATTAGCTCGGTCCCGGCCTCCGGCACCTCGGGGAAACCGCGCGCCAGCCGTTCGGTCAGGGGATCGCGGATCGTGCGGTGGTCCGGGTCGTTGAAGAGATTGGTGTGCTCACCGGGGTCGTTCTTCAGGTCGTAGAGCTCGCCCCACGCACCGTCGGCCTGCGGATAGAGTGTCAGGCGCCAGGCTTCGGTCACGACCGAGTGGTTGTAGGTCCGGGGATCGATGCGGGGGTGGAACTCCAGGAACCGCTCGCGACGTTCCAGGCCTCGGCCTTCCAGCACCGGAAGGAGACTTTCGCCGTCCTGCCGGCAGCCGCCGTCGGAGACACCGCACAGCTCAAGCAGCGTCGGCATGATGTCGAGATGGCTCGACGGTGCCACGGTGCTCTTGCCTTCGGGCACGTAGGGTCCGGCCATCACGAAACTCACGCGGTTAAGGTCGAGGTAAGGCGGTGGGCCCTTGTGCAGCAGACCGTGGTTGCCGAGGAACTCACCGTGATCGCTCGTGAAGAGCACGATGGTGTCGTCCCGGTGGCCCAGGATTTCCAGTACGGCGAGCACATGACCGAAGGCATGGTCTATCTGGGCTTCCATACCGCGTGTCAGTGCGATCGCGTGCGCCAGGCTCTCGGGCGAGATCTCGTCGGTCCGGGCCATGCCGCCCTGCTCCACGGCTGGCGCATCGTTGTCGATCCAGTCGAGCGTCATCGCCGACAACAGGTAGTCCGGCATGGCGTTCAGCTCTCCGGGTCGCACGGTCGGCGCGGGCATGTCCGGGCCCGCGAACATGTCGGCCCAGGGCTGCGGCGGGCTGAATGGGTGGTGCGGATCGGGCGTCGAGACGAACAGCATGAAGGGCGGTTTGGCACGCTCCAGGAAGGCGCTGGCACGTTCGGCGATCCAGGTGTTGTAGTGCAGCGCATCGGGCACTGCCGCTGTCCATGCTTCGTCGAGGTCTGACAGCGGGCCATCGAGTGCTTCGCCGGGCTGGTAGAGCGGCGCGATGTCGGGATGCTCGTGTCCAAGCCATTCGGCATAATGGCCGCCCTCTGTGGCGAGCAGGCTTTCGCCGATCATGAAGTCGACGGTGTCGTAGCCGAAATAGGGGCCGTTCCAGCCCGCGCCGTGACCGGCCTGCCAGAACGGCACGGACTCCGGATAGCGCAACGCCTCATCGGCCATGATCGGCTGCAGGTGCAGCTTGCCCACGGCATGGGTGTCGTAGCCCGCGTCCGACAACAGGCCCGGGAGGGTGGGCATACCATCGTGGATCGTGCGTCCGTTGGTCGTCATGCCGTGATGCCGCGGGTAGAGCCCGGTGATCATCGCGCCGCGGCTGGGGCAGCAGATCTGATTCGGCGTGAGATGATTGTCGAAGCGCATGCCGCGCGCCGCCAGCGCATCGATCGCGGGGGTTCGTGCCTGGTGATTGCCGTAACAGCCCAGGCTGTCGGCACGTTGCTGGTCGGTGCAGAGGATCAGGATGTTGGGGCGGTCGGCCATCGAGGTCTCGCACGGCTGGCAAGGCTCGGCCACCGGTGCCAAGCTTCCGGGTAACACTAACGGGACAGGCCTGACGGGCGCCAGACGGGCGGGCAATCTGGGTTACTTCAGTATGCGGCCGCGCAACGCTGACCCGGCCGTGTCGCCATGATCGACCTCTGCGGTAGTGCGCCGCGCGAGGTCACCTGTGGCGAGCTGGAGGAGCGGCTGAACCGCGTCGCCAACCTTATGGGCACCATGGGACTGAAGCCCGGCGACCGGCTCGCGATGTGTATCAACAACCGCTTTGAGTTCATTGAGGTCATGTACGGCGCCATGCACGCGGGCGTGGTTCCCGTTCCCTTGGACGCCAGGCTCGATACCGAGATCCTGGAATTCACCGTGTGCGATTACGAATGCGTGGCGGCGCTTGTGGAGCCCGCATCGGCCTCGACGTCGACGACAATGATGAGCTTCGGGGCGTCGTCAGGTCGTGAGGTCCGCAGCAACCTCCGACCTCAACCCGCCGGGGCTTAGGTTCCGCGGCCGATGGCGCAGAGGCGTCCCCGGCAGTCGAAGACTTCGACGTCGGCAACGGAGACGGTGCGGCCTTCTTGATGGCGCGTGCCTTCGCCGTCATACCGCCGTCGGCGGCCATGTGCAGGTAGTCGAGGTGCAGAGGTCCATGGTCGGGAAGCTCGCGCGGTCCATGGCGATAGCAAGCGTGAAGTCGACGGCGATGTCGATGATGCTCGCCAGCACGCCGCCAGTCGCGCCAGAGCTGTTCGGGGCCGAGGCTGGCCATTATGTCTCCATCAGTACGGACCCGGCTCGATCGGGGTGCCGTCGAAGAAGCGGGCCGGGCGGAATCGGGTGAGGTCGTGGCCCGCGGGGCGGCCGGTAACGAGGTCGGCCATGATACGGCCTGCGGCGGGGCCGATGCCGAAGCCGTGGCCGGAGAAGCCGGTGGCGACGAAGAGCCCGGACACGTCGAGCTCGCCCAGCGTCGGCACCGCATCGGGCGTGACGTCGATCATGCCCGCCCAAGCTTCGGCGAGGCCGACGCCTGCGAGTGCGGGAAGACGCTGCGGGATGCGTTCGTTGAGACGGCGGACTACGAGCGGAGACGGATCGGGATGCAGCACACGTTTCTTTTCGAACGGGCTTTCCTCGGTGGCCGACCAGCGGCGCTTTGCGCCCCAGCTTCCGGGATAACCCGCCGGTGCGGCGATCTTCAGCTTGATGTCGCGCGCCGACTTCTTCAGGAGCTTCGCGAACTTTGTGGCGTAACGGAACGACTTCGGAGCGATGTAGTGTTCGGCGACATCGCCGGTCGAGACCGAGTAGCAGCCGTCGGCCCGGCGTCGGATGGCGAGCCCGGGCACGGAGACGTTGAGCGGCAGCACCTCGGGCGCGGGATTGGTGCGCGCGGCGGTCGATCGCACCGCGAGCTGGGGCAGGTCGACGCCTTCGTTGGCGCAGAAGTAGGTCGACCAGGCGCCGCCCGCCAGCACGACCTGGTCGCAACGCACAGTGCCTTTCTCGGTGACAACACCTGAGACCCGACCCCCGGTTCGCTCCAGCGTGCGCACGGCGCAGTCCTCAATCACCGCGACACCGGCCCGCTGAGCCGCGCGCGCGAGTGCGGGGATCGCAAGCCAGGGTTCGGCCCGACCGTCGGATGCGGTCATCGAGCCGCCGACGAAGTCGCCCTTGAGGTCCGGGAAACGTTCGGCGATATCGGCTTTGCTGAGCATCACCGTGTCGAGCTGATGTTCGACGGCGAGTTCGCGCCAGGCTTCCATGCCCGCGATGGCCGAGGGGTCCTCGGCGAGTTTCACGCAGGCCGATCGCGTGAAGGCGAGATCGCACTCCCCGGTCTCTTCGGCCAGCCCGCGCCAGATGCGGTTGGCTTCCATCATGATCGGCAGTTCGGCCCAGTCCCGGCCGTGCTGGCGTACCCAGCCCCAGTTGCGGCTCGACTGCTCGGCCGCCACACGGCCTTTTTCGGCGAGCAGGACAGACTTGCCGTGCTTCGCCAGGAACCACGCTGTCGCTGTGCCTGTGATCCCCGCGCCGATCACCACGACATCGACCGCCTCAGGCAGGGCATCGGAGAAGCGGACGGGCGTCTCCGGTGTGAGCATCCGGCCGGCGCTCATGGTGTCAGCACCACCTTGCCGAAAATCCACCGCTCCTCGAGCTTGTACCGGGCATCTTGGCTCTCGGACAGCGGAAAGACCGAATCGATCACAGGCTTCATGCGTCCCGCCGCGATCTTTTCGAGCAGCCAGGTGATGCCGTCATCGGTTCGGTCGTTGGTGCCGATGATGCGGAGTTTGCGGGTCCAGATGGAGCGGATGTCGGTCTGCGGATCGAAACCGGCCGACGCACTGCAGGTCACGACCCGCCCATTCTTGGTCATCGCGCGCAGGGCGGGCACCCGGGTCGGCCCGCCGATGTCGTTGACGCAGATGTCGACACCCTTCTTTTCGGAGAGCGTCCAGGCGGCGCGACTGAAGTCCTCCCCGGATGTGTTGACCACGTGGTCGCCCGGCCTTGCGCGGGTGACCTCCTCACCGGTCGCTTCGACCACGCCAGCGCCGCCGCCACTCGAAATCCAAGGCGTTTCGATCAGGAAACCCGTCATGCCACGCCGGACTTCGAGGTCGAGATAGTTGAACGCGCAGGCCTTCACCTGCACCAGAACTTCATGGGGTCCGATCTCCGGGTCCGGCCAGTCGCGGTAGACGATATTCCCGACCGCACCCCGCTGTTCGATGACCGCTGCCTTCATGGAAACTCTTTCCTAGCCAGCGCGCCCCGCGCACTTGATGCAGGTCTGGATGGCAGGATCGAACTCCAGCCTCTTCAGGCCGATCTCTTCGCCGCATTCGACGCAGTAGCCGTAGTCGCCGGTGGCCAGGCGTTCGAGCGCCAGTTCGATCCGGTTGCGCTCGCCGCGACGGCGGCGCTCCTGGGCTTCGGCCATGGCCTGGACCTGCATGGCGTCCATGCGCGAGAGCCGCCCGACGCTCTGCTGGTCGAGCGCGACGGGTTTGCGATCGTCGGCGGTGGCGTGCTGGTCGGCGTCGATCTCGGCGAGCTTGGCTTTCAGCAACGCAGCCACGTCGAATTTCTCGTGTCCGGTCATCCGATTCGAAGCGTAGCGCGGATCGGGGGCGGTGGGTATCGTTGGCTTCACATTGGACGAGAGAGAAACACGAGAGGATGGACGGACTTAGGAACCTGCATTCGCCCGGACTAGGTCGGATATAGTCGGACGGAGATTGTGGCCACTGGGCGCCGGCTGCGTCGCTTGAGTTCGTCGATCGACAGGACTGTTCCGACGAGCTTCTCACGTTGGTTACAGCGCGTTCAAACAGGCCCTAAACCAATCCCGAATACACGCGGTGCCGGGCTGCCGCGTACCTCACTCTGCTTCCTACGCATCAGGTGCCGGCCGTCGGAGCAGGACGGAGAACTTCAGCCGCCGCCACCTTACTCCTTTCGATGTGAGTTCCAGGGTCCGTCAACCATCGCAGACAATCGCTGTTGCGGTGCGGCTGCTACCCCGTCGCGGCGTCGGGTCAGGGACGTCTTGCGTGACCTGCAGCCACATCACGGCAATGGACCCGCCAGGCCGGATCGCCGCAGCAGGCCTTACTGAAAACCAAACCATTAGCTTCCTCTTGCGTTAGTTACTTAACGCCGTTAACTTCCTCTTGCCATCAGCGCTTGCTTGAGCAAGGTAAGGGATGCGCGCCCAACTTTTGTAACTAACTCCGGTAACTAACTCTGGGAAAGGTAACTAGTATGTTTAGGAAAATGCTTGGTGGTGCAGCTACAGCTGCCCTGATTACGCTTGGTTCCCAGACTATGGCGGCGGATGCGTTCTATTGCGAGCCATCGAATAACCTGCTTTCAAAAGCAAAGGGCTACCTGACGCTGACAGCTAACTCTGTAACTTGGGATCAGGAAACTTGGCCCGCAATTTATGGGCGGCTCGGTCCTAATCACTATTGGATTATAGAGGAAGAGCCCAAACGGTATGTCGTAATGACTCCAAGAGGGAGTGCTATCTTATCCTACGATGGCGCTGAAAAGGCTTCCCGGTTGCTTTGGCAGTGTTATCCCTAACCCCACCATGCTTGCCGATGTATGTACCAAAACCACGTCAAACTAACAGTTAGCACCCCTGTTTCTCTTGTGCCCCTCATGAGTGGTTGCAATGGCGACAATCGTGTGGCAGAGTGTTTGTGTCGGTGAAACAACTACTCCTCCTCGTGGCACCGGCTCTTGCTGCGGAACTTCTTTTTGTGCTCCCTTGGGTTGTTTCGCAGCAAATTCTGCGGCTGGCTTGGACATACCAGCGGCAGGGTGGCGGTGAGGTTACCGATTTTGGCCTCCTTGTTCGGGAACCTCACTGACCATTTGAAAAATCTTCGGTTATGCACCAAAGTGTAGAGGTTGAAGCTGCCGACGTCCCCAACGAGCGTACCGGTTTTCGGGAAGGCACTGACTTTGGTCGCTAGCCCGATTGCTGGCAGTGGGACAGCCGCTCGATCTGCCTGATACGTCTTCGACCAGGCACTCTTTCATCCCGTCAATCTGATCGAACAGGGCGGGCGCGTTACCATCCAGTTCGACGATTGGCGAATCCTGGGGGATCGATCGGGGAATCCCAGTTGCCCCGCGAACCGCAGGTTTCTGCGGCTTTCCAGCCAATTGGCAAACCACTTGATTGCATCCTTGGGAAGTCCTTGGTTTTTGCCCGTACAACATCTTTGTGGTTGTGCCCGAAGTTCTTTTTATTGTACAGTCATTCAATAACCCAAGTCGTGCAGGAGAGACCCATGGCCACCGTTACCGCGATGCCCGTCGTCGGATTCCAGGACGATCCGATGCGTTCACAGACCATGGACGCGTCGTACTACTTCGATCCCACTGTGTTCGAGAAGGAGAAGGCCAGGGTCTTCTACAGCACCTGGCAGTATGTCGGTCATGTCTCGATGCTGCCCGAACCCGGCAACTTCATCGTGCGCGACATCCACGAACAGAGCGTGATCGTGCTGCGCCGCAAGGACGGCAGCCTGACGAGCTACTTCAATGTCTGCCAGCACCGCGCCCACCGTCTGCTTGAGGGCGAAGGCAAGATCGGCCCGGTCATGACCTGCCCTTACCACGGCTGGGCCTACGGTCAGGACGGCAAGCTGCGCACCGCGCGGGGGCGCGAGAACGAGGCCGATTTCGACACCGACGCCTATTGCATGGACGAAATCCGCCTGGGCGAGATGCTCGGCTTCATCTTCGTCAACCTCGATGGCACCGCACCGGACTTCGAGACAGTGACGGCCGGCATCTGTGCCGAGATCGAGGAGTTCTCGCCCAACGCGACCGACCTCAGATGCGCTGCCCGCGATGACTACCTGCTGAAGGCCAACTGGAAGAATTCGGTCGAGAACTACGACGAGTGTTTCCACTGCCCGAACCAGCACCGCTCGCTGGTCGAGGAGGCGCTCGACTACGACACTTATCGGATCACGACGCACGAGTTCCACCACAGCCACCGCACGCGAGGCAAGAACGTGAGCTACGAGAACGTGACCGAGGGCGCTGCAAAGCCTGACGAGTTTGTCAGCCTCTTCCTCTTCCCCAACTGGGTGCTCGAGGCCTATCCCGGCGGCAACCTCACGGTCTTCCATCACGTCGCAGACGGGCCTGAGACGACCGTGCAGAAATGTGAGTACTACTTCCCCAACGACACGCCAAGCGAAGATGAGCAGGCCGTGATCGACTTCGTGCACTCGGTGCGGCTGGAGGACATCCCGCTCTGCGAGAGCGTGCAGAAGGGTCTCCACAGCCTGGGCTACAAGCAAGGTCGCTTCCACGTCGATGCCGACCGCACGGAGGTCAGCGAACACGCTGTGCACGACTTTCAAGCCAAGTGGCTCACCGCGATGGGTGAGCGGTAGGGCGCACACCAAAAACACGAAGAGCGCGGAACCCTCGGTTTCGCGCCCTTCTCTGTTTTGTCCTCCAGGGTCTAAAGACCCGCTTGGATGTCTTCCCAGAGCTGAAGCTGCTTGGCGTCCGATTCCGGGCTGGCCGGTACGAAGAAGGTCGTGCCGTCCATCAGGGCGATCGGATCCTCGTAGCCCAGTGTCTTGAGAGTCTCGGGGTCGACGAGATCGAACGACTTCCGGTTGCCGTGACCGTAGCCATAGGTCTCGATCAGAAATTTGCCGGACTCAGGCGAGAGCCAGGCGTCGATGAAGTCGTAGACGAGACCTTCGTCAGCTTCCGAACCGGTCATGTAGGTCAGGCCGCAGGCCCAGCCGAACGGACCTTCCTTCGGCGCGGCAAAAGCCACGGGCACGCCCTGCTCGATCAGGTTCACCAGCGCTTCGTTCCAGGCGTAGCCCGCAAAGCACTCTCCGGTGGCGATGGCCTGCTCCATGTCGGTTTGGCTTTCCCAGTAGAAGCGCACGAGCGGACGTTGGGCGCGCGCGAGATCGCCGGCTTCGGCGAGTTGCGCATCGGTTGGCTCGAACACGTCGTAGCCCAGGATCTTCAGCGCGATCGACAGGTTCACGAACGTGCCGCGGGCGCAGATGCGTCCGGCGAACTGCTCGTCGAACAGCATCATCCAGGTCTCTTCACCGTCGTACATATCGGTGCGGTAGATGATCGAGCTCAGGCCGAAGTCGGTCAGGATCATGTAGACGTCGTTGTCGATCACCGCGCCCGTCATGTCGTGGAGCGACGGGAACATGTCGTCCCAGTAGCTGACGCGGCTGGTGTCGATTGGCTGGATGACGCCGGCGGCCTGCCATTTCGGCGCATCGTCGACGCACGGATGCGACAGATCGGTCTGGAAGCCGGCGCGGATCTTCTGCAGGCCATCCTCGGCCGAGGCGAAGACCGACCAGCCCGGCGAACTGCCGTGCTCGTCGATATAGGGCTGGTGCAGCTCCGGCACCTCATAGCCCGACCAGGTGAAGTAGTTGAGATCGGAGCCGGCGGCCCGGGCCGAACCCGGCACCATTGATGTGGCGACGGGTGCCAGACCCGCGACCATGGACGCCTGCATGAACTGCCGGCGGTTGATCCGCCCATGGATCAGCTGGTTCTGCAGCTTCTCCACATTCGGCTTCTTGAGGAAATACACTGTCTTCTTGCTCCCGGTTGTTGGCACCTTGCGGCGGCACGCACCGCCGTGGTCACAGCCTCCGCCTTATCCGCGGCGGAGATGACAAAAAGTAAACCGATGTTGTTGTGGTTCACAAATCACCTTTGTGCCCGGCCTTGCCTCGCCCGGCCCGCTTCGTCATGGTGGTGCGCGGTTCGCAGCTTGGGGATAAGTCGATATGAACGACTCAAAGGACGTCACCGTTACCGAACGAGCCGACGCGAAGTTTCTCACGATCATCTACGGCCTCTACCTTGCCGGCCTGATCTTCTGGATCACCGCGCTGATCGGGCTGGTGATGGCTTATGTGACCAGCGGAAACGCGCCGGCATGGCAACAAAGCCATTATCGCTTTCAGATTCGTACCTTCTGGATCGCGCTCTTGTTCGGTCTGATCTCGGCGCTTCTGAGCTTCATCTTCATCTTCATCGGTTTCATCACCGGCGCGCTGACCACGATCTGGTTCATCGTTCGCTGTGTGAAGGGGCTGATGTGGCTCGGTCAAGACAGGGAGGTGCCCGATCCCGCTGTTGTCGAGCAGATCGCTGCCCAGCTCCAGGGCCAGGCGATCGGCGCTGTCAACATCGGGATCTTCGACATTGATGCCAGGTTTCGTCTCAAGCGGGTCTCGACCGAGACGTTCTTGAAGCTGCTGAGCCAAGGCCACGAGTTCTGCAAGGTGCTCTATAACTGGGATGTCGCCGAGGTGCCCTACGGGCAGGGCGACTGGGCCGACGTGCCCTGTCCGATTGATCCCAGCACCGGCCGCGTGTTTCCGTTCGCCGAGGGCGAGGCCATGGGCTTCGCGGTGACCGCGGGCTTCGAATACGAGTACTTCATTCTGGATGAGACACCCGCCCAGCGTGCGCGAGAAAGGCTACAACGGCCTTCGATCCTGGCAGCCCGGCAATCATACCTACTCGCTGGTTCCGGCGATCGCCCACGACTTCTTCGCCGGGATCGAGGACACCATGCGACCACTCGGAATCGGCCTTGATTCGGTCCATACCGAGCAAGGGCCGGGCTGTGTCGAGACCCCGCTCAAGCCCGCCGAGGGGATGGTCGCCGCCGACAACGCTGGTCTCTTCAAGGCCTTCACCAAGGCCTATTGCGAACGCCAGGGCCTGATGGCGACCTTCATGGCCAAGTGGTCGAACGAGACGAATGGCCAGTCGGGCCATACACATGTCTCACTCCAGACGGCTGACGGCGGGCACGCCTTCTTCGACTCTGACCAGCCCTACGGCATGTCGCAGCTGCTGCGTCACTTCGTCGGCGGTCTGGTCTCGATCCTGCCCGAGACCGTTGCCATGTGCAGCCATACGGCAAACGCCTATCGGCGCATGGTGCCGGGCATCTGGGCGCCGCTCTCGGCCACTTGGGGTGTGCAGAACCGAACCTGCGCCGTGCGTGTCATTCCCGGATCGCCAGGTGCCACGCGCGTCGAGTTCCGTGTGCCCGCGGCCGATGCCAATCCACATCTCGTGCTCGCCCAGTGCCTCGGTGCCGGCCTGTGGGGCATCGAGAATGCCATCGAGCTGCCCGCGCCGGTCGACGGCGAATCACGCCCCGACGAGGCACCCGCGGAGGCACGCTTTCCCCGCGATCTCGCCGAGGCAGCCGATCGGTTCGATACATCGGAGCGGGCCAGGGCGCTGTTCGGCGATTCCTTTGTCGACTGGTTCGTCTTCACCCGGCGGTACGAGGCAGACGTCTTCGCCCGCCACGTCGGTGACCTCGACCGCAAACGCTACTTCGACGTCTACTAGTGCGTGAATCTGCTCCAGGTTTCTGCCACGGCGAAGAGTTCGCTGGTTCCTTCAACACCGCGAAAGCTGTGCGGCCCGAGTGAGACGAGACCAGCTGACGTGCCGCCGACCTCGTCGGCGAACGAACGCGATGTCAGGATCCGTCGGTCGAGGGTCGAGCAGAGCGCTTCCATCCGGGGGTACCTCGTTGACGGCAGGCCCCAGGACCGTGAAGTGGTGCCGACCGGCTGTACGACGTGCTCGGTTCTGCTGTTCTGATAGAACCCCTCGAAGATAGGCCAGCACGTGCAATTCTGCGGATCGGTCAGGTCGCGTCGAACCATGTCCAATGTCTTGGCGTCGACGATGGGCTTCAGCGGGCTGTTGAGCCAGTTGTCGAGCTGGTTGTTGCTTTAGGGGTTTGGTTCGACACTGATACTCTCGTCGCGCGTCCATATGTGGCCGACGGATTCGATGACCGGATGAAGGGTGCGCGTCACGATGTTGACGCGCATGATCGGCAGACCGGCCGCTTCGGCCTGTTCGCAGAAGCCGCTGAGCATGGTCTCGATCGGCGTTTGCAGAAGGCCCTGTTCGACGGGCCAAGCGGAGATTGCGTGAATGCCGTGGTCAGCGGCCACGTGGTTCCGGTCAGTCTTTGCGCAGAAGTCGGATCAGGCGAGCTCGACCCAGGTCGCGAGCGGGCCCTTGTCGCCTTCACGCCAGCGCACCCGAACGCGCTGATTCGGCTCCAGACGGACAACACCCGTCTTGGGCAGCACACGACCCGGCACGAAGATGTCGCGACCGCCGTCATCGGGCGTGACAAAGCCGAAGCCCTTGTTGGTGTCGAAGAACTTCACTATGCCTTCGGTTTCGTGTTCCTCGCCGCCACGGTCATAACTGCCGCGATCGCGGTCGAAGCCGCCGCGATGGCCACCGCCGAACGGCGGCTGCTCGGCCGTCGAGATGTCGACGCGATGAATGCGCGTCACCTGCAGTCCACGTTCGGCCCGCCCGATGTCGCATTCTACGGTCGCACCATTGGGCAGATCGGAAACGCCGGCCTGCGAAACGACGGAGGCATGGACAAAGACATCGGGCTCGTTCGGCGTCACCTGAACGAAACCGAAGCCCTTCGTCGTGTTGAACCACTTGACGGTCGCTGTCACGTGGGTGCGTTCGTCTGGCGAACCCAATCCGTAATAGTCAGACATCCAACTCCGGACTCCATACGCTCGACAGCGGCACTGGTCGAGTCGAACAACGCAAGGTACCAACCTAGGGAACGCCACCGTCCGCCAAAGACCAAGTACGGACACCTGCCGCGTGGCGCTGCTCCCCATTGTCAAATCATCGTGACCCAATCTGCGACACAGACAAGCGAAATCTTCTTGAATGCCGTGATCCTGAAGGTCACTGCGGTCTTGCGCATGACGTGCTTTGGAATGGCGACCGCGGCCAATTGTAACAGCGGCGCTTACACTGTCGTCCCTAATCCCCTTGATTCATGTGCCCATTCGCTCCCGGCGCTACATACCGAAGGTGTGTAAGACTGTGGTTGTCAGAGTCCCGATGCCTTGATCTCGCGTGTTCGTCTTGCAACGAATTCATCGATTGCCTGCGCGACGGAAAGGCCGATTGCAGGTTCTTCATGGTCGGCCAGAAGCTGTTTCCAGACCCGATTCGCATTCTCGGCCGTTGTCGTGCTGCAGGCCTCGCGCCAGGTTTCGAAGTTCCGGCCGTCGGCCACGAGCGGCTGGCAGAAGGCCGTTTCGTAACATTCCAGTGCGCGCGCGGCACCGAAGTAATGGCCACCCGGCGCGACCTCGGCCATCGCGCTGAGACCCATCGCGTCGTCGTCGTCGACCGCCGGTGGCGTGACGAAGGCCTGCATCATCTCGGCGTCCGGGATGAATTTCTCATGGCTTGCCGTGAGGCCGCCTTCGATCCAGCCCGCACCCTTCCAGATCGTGACGTCTGGTTTCTGTCATGATCGCTCTCCTCAGGCCGTGATCCATTCCCGGAGGAACGGCATGTCGGGATCGGTGTTGGTGTCGAGTTCGCGTGTATAGCGATGACCGGCGTGGACCGCGTGCACCATGCCACCCGGGACTTCGCAGTCGCCGATGCGCGAAAGGTCCGGCGCGGCGTGCTCGGCAAGCGCCCGGTAGAGTCCGTCGTCGGCGAGGCGCGGTGACGAGCACCAGCGTGTCGCAGGCATGCGCGGCCTGTCGATCGGTAAAGACGCAGCTCAGCGTCAGGCCGCCCGCGTCGGCCTGTGTGATCGTCCGGTCGGCAGGGATGGTAACGCCTGCCTCGATCAGGTGAACCTGGATGAAGTGCTACTCGTTGGTCATCACCGTCCGGATCGAGGCCCGGCCCTCGGGCGTGATGTAGGTGACGTCATGGCCGGCGGTCGCGCCGCGCCTGTCAGGTCCAGCACGCCCCGCCGCACGAGGCCCGCCATGCGGTCGGGGCCGGTGTAGCGCCCGACGCTGACCACCGGCTTCGAGATCAGCGTCTCGACGAAGGCGGTGAAGGGCTCCTGGAAACCCTCGTCGCTGAAGCGCGTGCTTTTGGAATCTTGGTCGACATCGCTGACATTGACGTCCCAGAGGTCTGGCAGCTCTGCAAGCATGGCGATGATTTCGGGCGCCTCGCCGTTGTGGGTGAGGCTGGCACTGCCCATGAGTTCGTCGACCGAGAGGCGGACGGCAACAGCCACGGTGTCGCCCACCGTCCCTTGGTTCCCTTGATCATCTCGTGTAGCAGGCGGACCCGGTTCTCGGGGCTGCCGCCGTATTCGTCGGTCCGGGTGTTGGCGTGCCGGGCGGTGTCCACCTGTCAGCGCCGCAGGTTGCGGATGTCGTCCTTCAGGTGCTCATCAACGATCCCGGGCCCGATGCGGTCGCTGCGATCACCGCAGTCTCGACCGCCTGAATCGCACCGCCTTCGACGAACCGGTCGAAAGCCTGCTGCGTTTTCTGCAATGGCGCGGCCAGATCGGTAATGATGCCGATATCGACGGTGCTGTCGCCGTGCTCTCGGACCTCGTCGTCATGGCCGTGTTCCACCAGCAGCTCGCCCACGAAAACCCGCTCAGCTGGGCGAATCGCGGCTGAAGCGGCATGTTGCCACTATTGGCCGGCTTGCAGATTGTCAGGGCGCGTTCTGATAGGCTCGCTGAACAGCCGGGAGCAGGACGTGTTTTTCGAGGGGAATCAACGGCTTAAGGCACAGGTGTGGATCGACGCCCAAGTCCGGCGCTGCAATCTGCAGGCGCTGCCGTTCTATGTCGTCCGACGTGGCGATCCGGACGCCGGCATGATCCTCATCAAGCTGATTCGAGGACCAGACAGGGTTCTCATCTTGTCACCGGCACGCGATGAGCAGGGCCGCCCGGCCTGGCAGAGACCGCTGGGTGAGGGGGAAGTGCCTGATTCTGATGGCGAATCCTGGCTGAGCCGGCAGATCGACTACGATCCCGACCTCTGGATCGTCGAAATCGAGGATGTGGCGGCCGCCTGGTGGCCCGACGAGCCGATTCTCTGAATATCAGTCCCGGTCGCATGGCCGAATCGTATCGATCCAGCCTGCGAGGTCGTGACCGCCATGGCCGAGCTCTTCGGCGCGGGCCATCAGCGCATCAAGGCTCTCAGGCGTCGACACGTCCGGCCCAGCTCTGGGCCATGACCTGCCTCGGGCCGCCGCGCCGGGCTTCGAGTGTTGCGCCGACCTCGTCGTTGAAGGCTCGGCTTTCGATCGCGACATTCGCGCTACGGGTTGCCAGCGCGTCAGCCTTTCCGGGCTGCGATCCCAGACGGTGACGGCGAAACCGGTGTCGAGCAGGCGGGCGGCGAGCGCACGGCCCATGTTGCCCAGGCTGATGACAGCGACGCGGGCGTCTGGCATCGGCCGGGCCCTTCAGCCCGGTGTCAGGTTGAAACCCGTCAACACCATCCCGTCGGGCGTGAACACCATGGTGGCACCAGGCTCGGCCGCCTCCAGGGTGAAGTCGTCGCGTTCGAAGCGCAGGCCGCCCTGGCTGAACACCCAGGTCATGCCGCTGGTATCCGCCAGCGAGGCCCGGGCCGCACTTGTCTGGTCATGTGCCAGAAAGAGCGGTACGAAGAGCGTGCCCGGCACGTCGATCACCTTGCCGTCGAGCGGCACCGGCAGAATGTCGCCCGAGCGGACCTTGAAGAGCAGCGAGGTCGCCTCGTCGATCGTGATGGTGCGCGGTTCGACGAAGACTTGGGCGCGCCAGGGAATGCCGTCGGTCACCAGCAGGCTGCCGTCGCCGTTGTCGCTGAAGCCGAGCGGGCCATTGCCCGCGATCTCGGCGGGATCGCCCAGCAGCGCGGAGACCGGCGAGTCGGGATCGCTGTTCGTATCGGGCACCGCGATCGTGGCGTTGGTGTCGATATCGAGATCGTCCACTGCGGCTGCCTTGGGCTCGGCGACGTCGGGCTCCGGCGCGGCTTCCTCCGCCGTCCCGGTCGCGAGACCGATGATCCAGGGCGAGACCGTGCCGGTCGGGGTGCGGCCCCGGTCGGTCTCGAAGGCTTCGATGGCGGCGCGCGAGCGGCTTCCCATAAGACCGTCGTCGGGCCCGGGTTCGTACCCCCGGGCCGCGAGATGACTCTGCACGGCGGCGATCTCGTCGGCGGTCTGGGCCAGCGCGGGCGCGCCGAGCACGAGGCCTGTGGCAAGGAGCAGGGCGGAGAGGAACGAACGTGTCACGGCGGTCACCGAGCGTAGGCTGTGGCGCACCGTCATGCCGGAGGTCAGGCGGAGGGTCCAGCCTCGGCCTGCCGTTGCCTCGCTTCCCAGAGGTCGTCGCGGGTCACCGGTATGGCGTCCCGCTCGCGTCCCACCTGCAGGTGAAGCACCGCGTTCGAGCCGTGGCGGAACACTCCGGCGGCGGCGGCGAGATAGGGCTCCCACATGCGGCAGAAGCGTTCGTTCATCATCGCGGCGGCCTCGTCGCGATGTTCGGCGAAGCGCTCAGCCCAGTGCTGCAGGGTCAGCGCGTCGTGCAGGCGCAACACCTCGGCATCGAACATGGCGTCACTTGTCATGAACAATGGGCGCTTGTCTTCCTTGCAGAGTGGAGCTATAACGCTTCTGAGCTACATCAATCGAGGCTAAAAATGGCGACTGAAGTGCGCGACGCTGTTCCTGAAAAGGAGAATGATGATCTTGACTTCAAAAAAGAAGAAGATGATGAGCTTCACGTCGAATATGACATAGCCAATTATCCATCCGACTACACACTCAGTGTCATTCATGAGATGTGGAAGAATGACGATATTGAAATACCTGAGTTTCAACGCAACTTTGTTTGGACAATTAAGCAGTCATCTCTACTAATCGAATCGTTCCTGAAGGGATTACCAGTCCCTCAGCTATTCTTTTACATTGATGATCAGCATAAGAATCTCGTGATTGATGGTCAGCAGAGAGTAATGAGTATTGTCTATTTTCTGGAAGGGTATTTTGGTCCAGAGAACCAGACGGGGAGAAGGCAGGTCTTCAGGCTAACAGGATTGGATGAAACAAGCCCTTATCATAGGAAAACGTTCGCTGATCTATCTGAATCTCTGCAGCGCAAGTTCAAATCTCGGGTTCTACGTGTCGTAAATATTCGTCAAATGAAACCGGAAGGTAAGAACACGAGTATGTTTCATATCTTCGAAAGACTAAACACTGGTGGCACTCCTCTTCGACCTCAGGAAATTCGTAACTGTGTTTTTTCTGGAGATATTGTTGATCGACTCAAGGAGCTCAATGAGGACAAGAATTGGAGAAATGTTATCGGAAAGGCCAACATAGATAAACATCAACGAGATGTTGAGATGGTGTTGCGTGTTTTGGCGCTTGCTGATGGTCACATGAACTATCAAAAGCCAATGAAAGAGTTTTTGAACAAGTATATGGATTCTAACAGAAATGGCACGAGTAAAGAGTTTCGGAAACTCCACAAAGATTTCTTGTGTGTTACAGAAATTCTTGATGAGCATGGCGGTAAACGTGTTTTCCATGTTCACGGCCCAATTAACCGAGCTGCCATGGACTGCATATTTGCTTCGATGTTAATTCATTTGGACAGAAGAGAGGATTGGAGTAAGCTGTCAAGTCAGATTGAACAGCTATACAAAAATGAAGAATTTCGATCTTGTATTTTCTCTAATACAAGTGACCCAAATATAGTAAAAAAACGAATGGAAATTGCCTTGGAGTGCATCGGGGCTGAATAATGTCATATGAGGAAAAAATTTAGGCTTGCTGATGACTCTCTCCTTCATCTTTATGGTCTAATAGATTTGATCGATGATGAGCTTATCAAGCGAAACTACTTGGGGTTCATCTCTGTCTCGGCAGTGACTGCTTGCGAGTTGGCAATAAAGGAGATCTTTTACGAGTTCGGGGACGATGAGAGCGAATTACTAGGAACGGTCACTCGAAACATATTCCATAAGATAAATGGTCGAATTGCGCCCAATCATTTATATAATCATATTTCATGCTTCGGTAAAAAATATGTGGACATATTCAAAGAGAGGCTTCGCTCAACAAATGAGAAGACGCTTCAAGAGTCAGGTGTTAATATAATAGAAAGCTATAAATCATTGGTTGACTGCCGAAATCGTTTCGTACATGAAGGTGAAATACTTGACACTATTACCTACGATGAACTAAAGAGATCTTATGATTCAGGAAAATCGGTTGTTCACTGCCTTTCGGATTCAATGGTGCGATAGCATTCTGATCAATGGCTCGCCGCCGTCGCCGCCTTGTCGTCGAGCAGGCGGAAGGAGTTGAAGCGTTCCAGGGAGAAAGCCTTGATCAGGTCGGGCGTCTCGTCCCTGGCGATCAGTTCGGCGTTGGTTTTGCCGCAGACCGGGGTGGCCTTGAAGCCCCAGGTGCCCCAGCCGGCGTCGAGGTAGTAGTTGCGGACCTCGGACTTGCCCATGATCGGTGAGTAGTCGGGCGTCATGTCGGTCATGCCGGCCCATTGACGCAGGATCTTGGTTTCGGCGAGGAACGGGAAGAGTTCCAGGGTGCCGACCATCCAGGCTTCCTTCATCTCCAGCGTCGAGCGGGTGTTGTAGAGCGTGTAGGGATCGCTGCCCCCGCCGATCACCACCTCGCCGCGCGCAGTCTGACTCAAATAGACGTGGTGCTGGGTGCTCGAGATCAGCGGATCAAGGAAGGGTTTCACGGGCAGGCTGACGCCGGCCTGCAGCGGGAAGGTCTTGATCGGCAGCTTGATGCCGGCCAAACGCGCGATCTCGCCCGACATGCCGGCGACGCACTGGATCACCTGGCCCGCCTTGATCGTGCCGCGGTTGGTGTGGACCTCGCTGACCTTGCGGCTGCCGTTGTTGCCTGCGAAGCCGAAGCCGGTGACCTCGGTCTTCTGGTGGATCTCGACGCCGCGCTGCCAGGCGCCTGAGCCGTAACCCCAGGCGACCGCGTCATGGCGCGCGATCGAGCCCGGGTGATGGACCAGCGCGCCCTGGATCGGGAAGCGGGTGTTCTCAGAAAGACCGAGGAAGGGCACCAGCTTGCGCAGTGCCTCCCGGTCGACCAGGTCCGAGGCGATGCCGAAGTGGCGGCTGACCTCGTTGCGCCAGCGCATCGACCGCACCTGGGCGTCGGTGTGGGCGAGCGTGATCTGGGCGCGTTCGGAGAGCATCAGGTTGAGATCGAAGTCGTGCGCCAGGTCGCGGTAGAGCTGGACCGAGGTATCGTAGAAGCGCACGCCGTCGGGCGTCAGGTAGTTCGAGCGGATCACCATGGTGTTCCGCCCGGTGTTGCCCGAGCCGATGTAGTTCTTCTCCAGCACCGCGACATTCGTGATGTCCCAGTCCTTGGCGAGGTAGTAGGCGGTGGCGAGCCCGTGGCCGCCACCGCCGACAATGACGACATCGTAAGAGGGCTTGAGCTCGGCCGGTGTCGGCAGGGCGCGGGGCGGGGTGCCGTCCTTGCGGAGGCCCAGCCGAAGCAGAGAGAACACCATGCGGTCAAACGTCCGTCACAGGAGAAGATTGAGATAACGCCATCGTGGGCGGTTGGCAATCGGCCCTGATCCCACATCACGTCGGTGCGGGAACGGTTGCGGTGATTGCCACCGCTGTTACGCTCATTGTGATGACGTCTGGGGAGGCGGTCTTGGCACGACACGATCAGCAACAGGTAGACGAACGCATCGACGAGGTGCTGGTCCTGATCGGCGAACGCTTCGCCGGTGACGCCAGCAAGGTGCAGTGTTTTGCCCGCAGCTACTTTGCCGATGTCATCGCCGAGGACATCGAGGGCGAATCGACCGAGAACCTCTACGGTGCCGTCGCCTCGCTCTGGCAGTTCATGCGCCAGCGCAAGGAAGGAGGACCGAAGGTCCGCGTCTACAACCCCAATCTCGAGCAGGACGGCTGGCAATCGACCCATACGGCGATCGAGATCGTCAACGACGACATGCCGTTCCTCGTCGATTCCGTGGTCGCCGCGCTCAACCGCATGGACATCTCCGTCCTGCTCCTGATCCACCCCATCATCAACCTCAACCGCGACGACGCGGGCACCATCGCCACGATCTACAAGCGCGGTGCGGGCGGCGAGGGCATGACTGCCGAATCGGTGTTGCATGTCGAGATCACGCAACAGCCCGAGGACCCGCGCCACGACGAGATCAAAGCGCGGCTCCACGAGGTACTGGGCAATGTGCGGGCCTCGGTCGAGGACTGGCCCGGGATGATTGCCAAGCTCGACGAGCAGATCGCCGCGCTGAAAGACAACCCGCCGCCGATTGATGCCGAGGACCTGGCCGAGTGTCTCGATTTCCTGCAGTGGCTCCGGGACAACCACTTCACCTTCCTGGGCCACCGCGAGTACCGCTTCGAACGGCGTGACGAGAAGGTCTTCGCCCAGATCGTCGACGATGGGAACATGGGCATCCTGCGCGCTGTGACCGATGAGAGCCGGGCGCGCCACGCTGATGCCCTGCCCGATCACTTCGCTGAGTACATCGACCGCAAGGAGCTCTTCATCATCTCCAAGGCATGGACCCGGTCCGACGTCCACCGCCCGGTCTACATGGACTACATCGGCGTCCGCCTGTTCGACGACGACGGTACGGTGATCGGCGAGCGCCGCTTCCTGGGACTCCTGACCTCGACCGCCTACAGCGCGGTGCCGTCCCACATCCCGCTGCTGCGCCGCAAGTTCAAGACGGTGGTCGAGCGCGCCGGCTTCTCGCCCGGCAGCCACAACGACAAGGCGCTCGAGCACATCCTCGACACTTTACCGCGCGACGAGCTGTTCCAGATGGATACCGACACGCTGGAGCGTATTGCGCACGGCATTCTTCACATGGAGCATCGCCAGCGCATCCGGCTGTTCATGCGTTCGGACAACTACGGCGAGTTCGTCTCCTGCCTCGTCTTCGTGCCGCGCGATCGCTACACGACCGACCTGCGCGACCGCATCAAGCAGATCCTGATGGAGGAGCTCGGCGGCGACTCGGTCGACGTCAACACGCAGCTCTCCGACGCGCCCATGGCGCGGGCCCACTACATCGTCCACACGCCGGGTGGTCAGCGCCGGGACCGCCGCGTGCGCGACCTGGAGCAGCGCCTGGTCGTGGCCTCGCGCAGCTGGAACGATGACTTCCACGATGCGTTGATGGAAGAATTCGGCGAGGGCCAGGGCAGCACGCTGTTCCACCGCTTCGCCCATGCGATCCCGGCGAACTACAGGGACCACTTGAGCCCACGGCTGGCGGTCGCCGATGTCGAGCGCATGGAGCGCACGGTCACCGACGGCATCGCCATGAACCTCTACCGTCGGGTTGATGCCGACGACCACTCGCTGAACTTCAAGGTCTACCATGCCGGAAACCCCGTGCCGCTGTCGATCATCATGCCGATGCTGGAACACATGGGCCTCGTGGTGATTGAGGAGACGCCCTACGAGGTTGCGCTCAAGGACGAGACGGCGGTCTGGATTCACGACTTCCACTGCCACCAGGAGTATGACTGGGAGGTCGATGTCCCGGCGGTACGCAAGCGGTTCCACGACACCTTCCGCCAAGTCTGGGCGGGCGAGATCGAGAACGACGATTTCAATGATCTCGTGCTCGCCGGCCTCGACTGGCGCCAGGTCGTGGTGCTGCGCGCCTATGCCAAGTACATGAACCAGGCCAATGTGCCGTTCAGCCAGAGCTACATCAAGCGCACCTTGGCCGCGAACCCGACCATCGCCAAGCTGCTGATCGATCTCTTCATCGTGCGTTTCGATCCGGACAACCAGGACGGCATGGCCGAGCGCTCGGATGCGATCCGTGCCGAGATCACCGAGGCGCTCAACCAGGTCGTCTCGCTCGATGAGGATCGCATCCTGCGCCGCTATCTCAACCTGATCGAGGCGACGCTCCGCACCAACTTCTTCCAGCTCCGCGAGGACGGCAGGCCCAAGGCCTATGTCTCCTTCAAGTTCGACAGCCAGGCGATCGAGGAGCTGCCCGATCCCCGGCCGTGGCGCGAGATCTTCGTCTATTCGTCGCGGGTCGAGGCCGTGCACTTGCGCGGCGGTCCGGTCGCGCGCGGCGGCATCCGCTGGTCTGACCGGCTGGAGGACTTCCGCACCGAGGTGCTCGGTCTCGTGAAGGCTCAGATGGTCAAGAATGCGGTGATCGTGCCGGTCGGCTCCAAGGGCGGATTCGTGGTCAAGAAGCCGCCCTTGGAAGGCGGGCGCGAAGCGTTCCAGGCCGAAGGCATCGACTGTTACAAGACCTTCATGTCGGGCATGCTCGACATCACCGACAACATCGTCGGCGGTGAGATCGTCCAGCGCGAGCGGGTCGTGCGCCACGACGGCGATGATCCCTATCTCGTCGTCGCTGCCGACAAGGGCACGGCGACCTTCTCGGATATCGCCAACGGCATCGCACGCGACTACGGCCACTGGCTCGATGATGCCTTCGCCTCCGGCGGTTCGGCCGGCTACGACCACAAGGCCATGGGCATTACCGCCAAGGGCGCATGGGAAGCGGTCAAGCGTCACTTCCGCGAGATGGGCAAGGACATCCAGAACGAGGACTTCACCGTCGTCGGTGTCGGTGACATGGGCGGCGACGTCTTCGGCAACGGCATGCTGCTCTCCGAGCACATCCGGCTGCTCGGAGCCTTCAACCATCTTCACATCTTCTGTGATCCCGATCCCGATGCTGCGGCGAGTTATGTCGAACGAGCGCGCCTGTTCGAACTGCCGCGCTCGACCTGGATCGACTACAATGCCGATCTCATCAGCGAGGGTGGCGCGATCTACGAACGCAGCGCCAAGTCGCTAGAGCTCACGCCCCAGATCAAGAAATGCTTCGGCATCAAGGCCGATCACGTCACGCCCAATGAGCTGATCAACGCCATGCTCAAGACCGACGTCGAGCTCCTGTGGAACGGCGGCATTGGCACCTACATCAAGGCGTCCGACGAGACCCATGCCGAGGTCGGCGACCGGGCCAACGACAGCCTGCGCGTCGACGGCAGGCAAGTCGGCGCCAAGGTCTTTGGCGAGGGCGGCAATCTGGGCGCGACCCAGGCCGGCCGGATCGAGTTCGCGCTGGCCGGCGGGCGCATCAACACCGACGCGATCGACAATTCCGCGGGCGTCGACTGCTCGGACCACGAGGTCAACATCAAGATCCTGCTGGGCGATGTGGTCGAGGCCGGCGACATGACGGTCAAGCAGCGCGACCGCCTGCTCGAGGAGATGACCGACGAGGTCAGCGATCTCGTGCTGCGCGACAATTATCTGCAGACCCAGGCGCTGACGATCCTGGAGAACAACGCCGACATTCGCGGTGACGAGCAGATCCGCTTCATGCGTGCGGTCGAACAGTCGGGCCTGCTCGACCGTCGTATCGAGGGCCTGCCCGACGACGAGGAGCTGGCCGACTGGCGCACCCGGGGCCGCCGCTTCACCCGGCCCGAACTTTCGGTGCTGCTGGCCTACGCCAAGATGGATCTCTATCCGGCGCTGCTCGAGTCCGACCTGCCGGACGATCCTGATCTGCAGGCCGATCTCGTGCGCTACTTCCCGGTCCCGCTGCAGGAGGGTTTCCGCGACCGGATCATGAACCACCGCCTGCGGCGCGAGATCGCGGCGACTCTCACGACGAACTCCATCGTCAACCGGGCGGGCATCAGCTTCATCCGCCGCCTGGCCGAGGAGTCCGGTTACGACTTCGCCGATATTGCCCGCTCCTACACGGTGGCTCGCGACGCCTTCGCCCTGCGCGACGTCTGGCTCGCGATCGAGGCGCTCGACAACCAGGTGCCGACCACCGTGCAGACCGCGATGCTCGAAGAGACCATACTGCTGATCGAGCGCGTGACCGGCTGGATGCTGCGCCACCGCAGTCAGCCCATGGCGATCGGCGATACCGTCAGCGCCTTCCGGCCTGCCGTCATGGTGTTGCAGGACAGGCTGCCCGAGCTGGTCAGCACGTCGCGTCGACAATCCATGCAGCGCGCCGCCAAGCGCTACGAGAAGGAAGGCGTGCCCGCCGACATTGCGGCCCAGGTTGCCAGCCTGCGTACGCTGGCCGCGGTCTGCGACGTGATCGCTACCGCCGAGACGCTCTCGATCGGCGTCATCGACGTCGCCACTGTCTTCTTCGACGTCGGCGAGGAGCTCGGCACCGACTGGCTGCGCGACATGCTGGTCCGACTCGCCATCGAGGACCGCTGGGACCGCCTGGCCCAGCAGGCCCTGATCGAAGAGAGTTTCCAGCAGCAGCGTTCCATCGCCGCGGCCGTCCTCCAGGCCAACCGCGAAGGACCGGCCGACAAGGCCACCGCCGCCTGGATCTCAACCAACAAGGCGCGTGTCACGCGCGCTCGCAATGTCATCACCGACCTGCAGAGCACCAATACCCCGGTCGACCTCGCCATGGCCTCGGTCGCCAGCCGCGCGCTGCGCGGCCTGGCGGGGTAACGCTTTCGGCTCGTCAGAGGGGCTTCAGGTCGATCGGGCCGTCGTGCTCGGCGCAGGTGTGGGTCGCGGACGTGCCGCCCAGGTGCATGAGCAGCACCTTCGCGCCCGTCGCCGAGGCCTGGGCCTTGACCGTCTCGCAGAGCGTTTCGCCCAACTTGGCGACGTCACCTTCGAGAGGCTTGACAGCGATGCTGACCGCCAGGGCTTTGAGATCCATGGTGTCGGAATCCTCGCCGGTTGTTTTGGCAATGGCCTTCATGAAGAGGGCCGGATTGTTCATCAGTGCGGCGCCGACGATGCGTTTGACTTGGCGCGTGGCCTTGTCGAGTCGATGACGGGATCGGCACTGAGCTCACGCGACGCGGCGATCACCGCCTCAGGGTTCGCGTTGGTCCAGGCCTCCCGACCATCGTGTGGTCTGGTCTGCACGGTGCCGGCCGGCATGAGCAGGATCTCGCTCGGGACGTTGCCGGCCTCGAGCTCGGTCGCGGCGACGGCCAGGCCCATGTGGTCGGGCACGGTCCTTGCAAACGCGAGCTGCAGGTCGATCGTTCGTTCGGTCATCGCGGTCCGGTTCTGTCGCCGGCATTGCGCCGGCCGTCGAGATGGCTGACCCTATGACCCGATTACAACCGATGTGACCCGGACAGGTGTCCGGGGGATGAGAGCGAAGATGGCCTACGTCAGGCCGGCGCACAGAGCCGACGCCTTCAACTGTCCCTACTGCGGTACTTATGCCGTGATGCACTGGCGCTACCACATTGGGACGGCCCGGGAGGATGGTTGTGAACAAGCTAAGGTGTTTTGGCTCCCGATCGAGGAGCCTGACTTCGACAATCTCCAGGATCTAGAGACCTCGACCTGCAATCGGTGCAAAGGAATCGCTGTCTGGCACAACGGCGAGATGGTCGAGCCGCTCGGCGTCTCTGCACCGCCCGCCCATAGGTCGTTGCCGGCTGATTGCCGGGATGACTATGCCGAGGCCCGAGCGATCCTTGAGCGATCGCCGAAGGGTGCCGCCGCGATGCTTCGTCTGGTGGTGCAGAAGCTCTGTGTGCATCTCGGCGAAGAAGGCAAGAACATCAATCACGACATCGGCGAGCTGGTGAAGAAGGGTCTGCCCGAAGAGATCCAGATGGCGCTCGATACGGTGCGGGTGGTCGGGAACGATTCCGTCCATCCCGGCCAGATCGATGTACGCGACACGCCGGAGGTGTGCGCCCGGCTTTTCGAGCTCGTGAACTTCATCGTGCAGCGCATGATACACGAGCCGGCCGAGATCGCGCGGATCTACGGCGCGCTGCCGCCCGACAAGCGCGCCGGCATCAAGGGCCGAGACGGCAAATCCTGACCCCCGTCAAAATTGCCCCTAGAGGGCGATGAATACCTCCCCCGGCACCCATACAGCCCGCCCCTCCGAATCGTTTAAACCCCGTTTAACGCGCAATCCTGGGCGTGTTTGGGTACGCTCCGGTTGCTCCGCGGGCGGTCCGATGCCCTCATCTCACGCCGAGGGGCCGGTGTCCCCCTGTCAAGGACGTGAGGAGCAGGCCCGGCGGTCCGGCGTCGGGCCTTTCTTGCGAACGGCGCCAGGCCAGCGTGCCACGCCGGCGCTTCTCCAGCTCCCGGGACTTGTCCACCTCGAAGGCCGTCACGCCGCGCCAGCCGTCCGGCGCGACATCCATGACAACCGTGAGGCGGGCGTCCTGGCCGGGAACGGTCCAGTGCGCGACGTGGTGACGCCGAAGCGTCATCTCGCCGCTGCGTTCCTCCCAGACCCACCATATCTCGTCGGGCTGGCGGATCGTGTCGGCGATGACACGGATGAACTTCTGGCGTCCGCGCTTGTCGACCTTGTAGGGCCCGCCCGGGAAGAGGCGGAAGAAGGCGTCGGTGATCACGACCGGCTCGCCGATGACGTCCGTGAAGACGACGGGCTTTCCGGGCGCGGCACCGAACTCTTCCAGGAAGGCACCGACGTACTCGGCGTCGGACAGTCCCGAGGCGGGCATGATCCGCGAGGCCGGCACCGGCGGCGGGCCCGATATCGGCGGCGGAGTCAGACCGTCCATGTGACGAAGACCGACGTTGTAGGCGAAGCCGGGATCGATGCCCTTCGGGATGCGCCGGACCTGGCCGGTGCGCCGGTTCTTCCATGCCCATCAACTCGCGGACCTGGCCTTGGCTCACCTTGAAGCCGATCGGAACCAGCTTCGCCAGAGAGTCGGAGACGCGGACGATGTCGATCGACTCCGCCCGGCTTATACGGATCTTCGGGTAGGCCTTCTGCGGACCACGGTTGAGGTCGATGATCGGCCGGACCAGGTCGCGGTTGAGCGTGGCGCAGAGCTGCTTGCAGTCACTGCGCTCGATGTTGGCGCGGACGTCGTTGTGTACGTCGCCCAGAGCACGGGAGCCGGAGTCACCGACGTCGGTCGTCAGCGTTTGCCCCAGGACAGCCTTCGAGATCAGGCTGTCGATGTAGCCGATGAGCTTCTCGTAGATATCGGCATTGGCGCCCGCGCGCCGAACCGTTCGGCATGGACTTCGCCATTGCTGAAGGCGGTCTCAGCCTCACGTTGGGTGGCGGTCAGCTCCCGCTCGAGATCGGCGGTGTTCTCGACCGGGCGCATGCCGCGCCGTCCACCGCCCCAGCTTGTCTTGAGCATGACCGGATAGCCGACGCCAGCGACCAACGTTGCGGTCTTCGCCATGTCTTCGGGCAGGGCGCCGGTCGCCGGCACCGTGGCGACATCCGCTTCGGCAGCCTCCTCGCGCGCGGCGACCTTGCTGCCGGAGCAGGCCCATGGTCTCCGGCTTCGGTCCGACCCGGATCATGCCCGCGGCGATGACCTCCTCGGCGAAATCGGGGTTCTCAGACAGGAAGCCGTAGACCGGGTGCACCGCATCGGTTTCGGCGGCGACCCGCAGCATCTCCTCAATGGCAAGGCAGGCCCGCACCGGTCCAAGGCCTTGCCCGACCAGATAGCTCTCGTCGGTCTTGAACCGGTGCAGGGCCAGCTTGTCCTCGGCCGAATGGACCGCGATTGTCCGGATGCCGAGTTCGTTGGCAGCCCGCATCACGCGGATGGCGATCTCGCCGCGGTTGGCGGCGATGAAGGCGTTTTATGGTCACGGTCATAGGCCGGAATCCCCACATATCCGCTGCATTTGCGCGAACTCCAACAGTTTGCCGACTACACCGCGTTGCCCCCGTGATAGCGTTCTTGCGATATCGGGCCGGCGGTTCCGGTCCGATTCTCGCCCAGCGCCTTCAAACCGTCGTTCTTGTCCCGCAACGAGCGCCCATGAATCTTGGCCGTGCCTTTGTGACCGTGAGCGGGCTGACCATCATCAGCCGCATTCTCGGGTTCCTGCGCGACATGCTCTTTGCAGCCGCGCTTGGCGCGGGCATTGCGGCCGATGCCTTCCTGGTCGCCTTCAAGCTGCCGAACTTCTTCCGCCGCCTGTTTGCCGAAGGCGCCTTCAATGCGGCCTTTATCCCGATGTTCGCGGGCAAGCTGGAAGGCGAGGGCAAGGCGGAAGCCAAGCGACTGGCCGACGAAACCATGGCCGTGCTGCTGCTCGTGCTCGTGGTGCTGACGATCCTGTTCGAGATCGCCATGCCCTGGGTCATGATCGCGCTGGCGCCGGGTTTCGTCGACGAACCCGCCAAGTTCGAACTTGCCATCGAACTCACGCGCATCACCTTCCCCTACCTGCTGCTGATCTCGCTGGTCTCGCTCTTCGGCTGCATGTTGAACTCGACCGGGCGGTTCGCGGCCTATGCCGCCGCGCCGATCCTGCTGAACCTCAGCCTGATCGCAGCGGCTCTGATCGCCTACTTCTCCGACACGATCGGTGCCGGACATGCGCTGGCCTGGGGCGTCACGCTGGGCGGTGTCGCCCAGCTCCTGCTTCTGCTCGCGAACCTCAGCCGCGCAGGTCTGATGCCGCGATTGCTGCTGCCTCGCCTGACCGAGGGCGTGAAGAGCGTGCTCAAGCTGTTCGGCCCGGCGGCACTGGGTGCTGGCGTCGTCCAGATCAACCTCGTGATCGACCTCTGGGTGGCATCGTTCCTGCCGACCGGCGCGATCTCCTATCTCTACTACGCCGACCGCGTGAACCAGCTCCCCTTGGGCGTCATCGGCATTGCCGTGGGAACGGTGCTGTTGCCGCTGCTGTCGCGCCAGATCGAGGCGGGCGACGGGGCCGGTGCCAACGAGAGCCAGAGCCGGGCGGTCGAGCTCGTCATGGTGTTCTGCCTGCCGGCTGCGGTCGCGCTCACGGTGATCGCCGAACCCGTCATCGCTGTCCTGTTCGAACGCGGTGCCTTCGATGCCGTCGACACTGCCAACAGCGCCGCTGCACTCGTCGCCTTCGCCATCGGACTTCCGGCCTATGTGTTGATCAAGGTCTTCGCGCCGGTCTTTTTCGCACGCAAGGACACCAAGACGCCGGTCAAGACGGCGATCGTCGGGCTGCTCAGCAACCTCGCGATCATGCTGGCGCTGATCTGGTCGCTCGGTCATGTCGGCATCGCGCTCGCTACGGCGAGTGCGGCCTGGATCAACGCTGGCCTGCTTTTTGTCATCCTCGTGCGGCGCGGTCACTTCATGCCCGACGCGCGCCTCAGGAGGCGCCTGCCGCGCATTTTCTTTGCATCGGCGGCGATGGCGGTCGTCCTGTGTCTGGTCCTGATCGCCGAAGCACGCTGGTGGCCGGCGGGTGCCCTGGCCGAGGTTGCCGCGCTCGCGTTGATGATCGCGCTCGGTCTCGGCGCCTACACTCTGGCAGGCCAGGCGATCGGCGCGTTCCGGCTGGCCGAGGTGCGAGCGATAATGCGGCGCACGCCAAGGGCTTCGAACGACGCGGCCTGATCGCGATGCTGCGGGAACTCCGGGTCCAGTTTCTGCCGATCCTGCTGGTGCATGTCCTGCTCGCGATGGTGGTCGTTGTCTCAGGCCTTGTCATTGTCGTCGGAACCGGGGCCGCCGAGGCGGTGCTGACCGCTCTCTTCACCGTCCTTCTTTCGGTGGTGGGGGTGTTCTTCGTCTGCGCCGCGGTGAGCGCGCATCCCGTGCTGTTCATTCTGTCGAGCTATCGGTCTTCACGGCAGCAATGGTCACGGCCTGCCTGTTTGTCGCCGCCGGTCCCGGTCCGGTCCCTGCGTTCAGCATCGCATCAATGTCACCGATGGACAGGGCTTCGCCGGCGAAGCTCAGCCGGGGTCTGTCGCGTGGCGAGCAGTTCGCGCAGGCGATTGTCCGCCGCGGCCATGCTCAGTCGTCGTCGGGTGCGGTGAAGGTCGCCGTGGGCGCCACGGTCGTATCCTGCTGCGGCAGCTTGTCGGGGTGATGCCAGCCGGGCAGCAGCGAGAGCCGGCCCATCCATGACAGCATCTTGCGCCAGTGGGTCAGGTCGAGCCCGGCCTCGTCGGCGATGAAGATGTATCCGACGGCCGAGATGTCGGCGATGGTCGGTCCGTCGGCCGCCAGCCAGTCGCGTTCGGCGAGGTGGCGGTCGACAAGATCGAAGGCGCTGCGGGCGCGATTCTGCAGGTAGTCCGTGACATCGGGTTCATGCCCGGCAAAGCGCAGGCCGAAACGCGCCTGGGAGATGCCGGCGGTGAGCTTGTTGCTGGTCCAGGCCATCCACTCCTGAATGCGTCGTGACTCATCGGCGTCGCGGCCGCCGAAGCGTCCCCTGGTGTCGGCCAGATAGCGCAGGATCACGTCGGACTGGGTGACGACCTTGCCGTCATGCTCCAGCACCGGCACCTCCTGAAAGGTGTTGAGGGCGGTAAAGGCGTCGGTCCTGGTCCCGCCCGAGAAAATGTCGATCTGTTTCCAGCGGTAGGCCGTGCCGCTCAGCGCCAGGAACAGCGCAACCTTGTAGCAGTTGCCGGACTCATGGTGGCCGTGAAGTGTGAAGGCGGGTTCAGGCATGTGTTGCTCCTATGCGTCGTCGGCTGTTGCACGGGCGCGCGCCCGCAGTCCCAGCCCGATCAGCGCGAGACCGAAGATGGTAATGCCTGTGGGAAGCCAGGCGGCCTCTGCCCGCGCCGCCTTCAGCCCACCGACCGTCTGGTCGATCGAGACCATGGTGCCCTGTTCGCTTTCGAACTGCCAGACCAGCATACGGTTCATCTCGTCGTCGGCATCGTCCCAGAGATAGTAAGTTGCCGGCAGTTGCTCGGTGACGCTCGCCCGGACCACATCGTAGCCCGGCATGGAGTTGAGATAGAGCACCACCCGTTCGCCGGGATCGAGAGCAATATGAAGCTCCATGGTGTCGTGCTGCAGGAAGCGCAGCACCGCGCCGCGCCGTTTGTGCACCTCGCGCGCGTCGATCGGTTCGCCCGCGAACGGAACGAGTTCTCCCAGTTCGGGATAGTCGTGACGCCACGGCTCCCAGGCGAACCAGGCACCGATCCCGGTCAGAATCACGCCGGCCACCAGCGTCGCGGGAAGATGGCGTTGCAGGCTGCTGGCGAACCGTCCGATCACGCGGGCGCCACCCGCGCCCCTCCCCAGCGTCGGGGGGAGGGAACGTCGATTGCAGGAAGGCGCAACATTGTCACCCGCGCAGCTTCGGTTCGGCGGCGTCGAGTGCCGCGGTCAGGGCGTCGATCATCTCGTCGACGTCGCCCCGCGTCATGATGAGCGGCGGAGACATCACCATGGAGTCACCCGTGGCGCGGACAAGCAGGCCGCGCTGCCAGGCCTCTTCACGCACGACGTAGCCGGCTCTCTTGTCGGTGTCGAAGCCCTGACGCGTGGCCTTGTCTCCGACCACCTCGACCGCAGCCATCATGCCGCGGCCGCGCACTTCGCCAACCAGCGGGTGGTCGGCCAGCGCATGCAGGCGCTCCTGGAAGTAGGGACCGATGTCGGACCCCGCATGCTCCACGATCCTCTCGCGCTGCAGGATGTTGATGTTCTCGAGCGCCACGGCTGCCGCGACCGGATGGCCGGAATAGGTGAAGCCGGTCTGGCTGTCGCCGCCCATCTCCTCGAGCACATCGGCCACGCGGTCATGAACCATCAGGCCCGAGATCGGCTGGTAGCCCGAGCTCAGTCCCTTGGCGATGGTCATGAAGTCGGGGTCGATCTTGAACTGCTCAGAGGCAAACCAGGTGCCGGTGCGTCCGAAGCCGCAGATCACCTCGTCGGCGATCAGCAGCACGTTGTGCTCGCGGCAGATGCGCTGCACCTCGGGCCAGTAGCTCTCCGGCGGCACCAGCACGCCGCCTGCGCCCATGATCGGCTCGCCGATGAAGGCACCGACATTCTCCGCGCCCAGCGCCAGGATCATGTTCTCGACCGAACGCGCCGCCTGGATGCCGAACTCCTCGGGGTCCATGTCGCCGCCGAAGCGATACCAGTGCGGACAGTCGGCGTGCACGAAACCCTGCAGCGGCAGGTCGTAATGCGGGTGCATGGAGCTCAGACCGCACAGGCTCGCGGCCACCATGGTCGCACCATGATAGGCGTTCTTGCGGCTGATGATCGTCTTCTTGGTTTTCTCGCCCCGGGTGTTCCAGTACCAGCGCACGAGCTTGCAGATCGTGTCGTTGGCGTCCGACCCGGTGTTGCCGAAAAAGACCTGGTTGAGCCCGTCGGGCGTCACGTCGGCCAGCTTGGCGGCGAGCTCCGTGGTGGGCTGCGTCGTCGTGTGGAAGAAGGTGTTGTAGTAGGGAAGCTCAAGCATCTGCTTGTAGGCCACCTCGGCCAGTTCCTTGCGGCCGTAGCCGATGTTGACGCACCACAGGCCTGCCATGCCGTCAAGCACGCGGTGGCCCTCGGTGGTCCACATGTGGACGCCCTCGGCACGTTCGATGACGCGGACGCCCTTGCCGTTGAGCTCCTTGGCGTCGGTGAAGGGATGCAGATGATGCTGGCGGTCCATGTCCTGCAGGACCGCGGTCAGGTTCGAGACCATGATGGGGCTCTCCGAAGATAGAGTGTGTCGTGATATGTGAGTGCCGCTCGAACGGCTGGCGGCCCGCCTCCGGAAACGGGTCGCGGCCTAAGGGTCGAAGTCGATCCGGGCGCATTGCACAAGGAGTTCCTTGTGGCGCGACAGATCGGTGACGTCATGCAGGCGCGGTGTCATGCGCCGGAGTTTACAGCAGACGGGCAGGACGAATCGAGAGGGTGCTGACAGCCGCGGTGAACCGGTCAGACGTGTTCCTTCGGGCCCACCAGATGCCGAACTTCGAGCGGGTTCTCACCGCGATGGAAGGCCCGGGCCGCTTCCTGGAGCGTGCGGTCGGCTTCGGTGACACGTTCTTGCTGGCGCAGGTGTCCGGCGCCTCGGTGTCCTCGAAGACGCGCCAATCGAAGGCACCGTCACGGTGGCGTTCCTGGAAGAGGCGTTGAGCGCATCGAGGAGACCTCGGTGTCGGCTTCGTCCACCCGGCAGATCGACATCGGCCCCAAGCGCACCATATGTGCCCGCGAAGAAGTGGAGCACCTGTGGCTTTTGGACCCGGATGCTGGGGTCGTTCCGGCTGTATGAGGAACAATGGCTCCCGATCGCCTCGTTGGTCGGTGACGCCATTCCATACTGAGGCGACCACTGATCTGCTCCGGACTCCAGCCTTCACTCAACTTCGCACCGACCACATGACACAACTCCGGCGCCATCTTTCTCGGAACCGGGGAGGCGTCCCTGCGGCGCTTATCTGCCGGGGCCTGCGCCGACAATGACGACACGACAACATGTTTCAGCGGCGGATATGACATGCGGCAGGCCTTTGGGCGTGGCTTGAAAATGCGAAGAGGTCTGCATAATCTCAGCAGCAGATGAACCGATGACGTTGACGGACGAAAGTGCAAGTGGAGTGGTGACCATATGACCGCGGACATACCTCAAGCCTCTTCCGCGGACAAAACGTCCGCCGAAACAAACAAGACCGACCTCCCTTCTGTCAGCCTCCAAATTGAAATGTCTAAGAGGGTGAACTTCGCCTCGGCACAAAATGATGTTCCTGTTCTCAAGAAGCTGTTGGTGACCAATAACACCGAAAGCGCGTTGGACAACATAAAAATTACCCTGACCGTGCAGCCAGAGATAATAAAGTCGAAAACCTGGATCATAGATGGATTGCTCTCGACGGGCAGTATTGAACTCGGTGATCTTTCAACGTCTCTGGACGTTCAAAAATTGAAGGGTCTCAATGAAACCGAAATCGGGCTTTTGACCCTGACGGTCTCAACTGACGACGGGCCGCTGGCGTCTGAGACCCTGCGCCTGGAACTGCTGGCCCGCGATCAATGGGGCGGTCTGGATGACATGGACCGGTTACTGGCGGCCTTTGTGTCTCCGAACGATCCGGTGGTAGCGGTAATCCTCAAGGAGGCTTCGCTGTTGCTGGAATGCAGCGGGTATGATGGCTCGCTTGAGGGGTATCAAAACGGTGACCCGCAACGCGCCTGGATGATCGCCGGCGCAATTTGGTCGGCCGTGACCGGTATGGGGCTGACCTATGCCAACCCGCCTGCATCCTTCGAGGTCGAGGGTCAGAAAATCCGCTCGCCCGAGCGTATTCGCCGCGAAGGGCTTGCCACTTGCCTGGACAGCTCTCTTCTGTTGGCGGCGGCATGGGAACAGGCCGGGTTGCATCCGGTTATCCTGTTCAGTCACCGCCACGCTTGGGCGGGAGTCTGGATCACCAAGCGGGATTTCGGGCATGTGACCGAGCCCGACGTGGTCACCGTGCGCAAGGCAGCGCAGGCCAAAGAGTTCATTCCGGTCGAAACCACACTGTTGACCCAACGCCCAACCGCCGGCTTCGAACAGGCGGTTGAGGCCGGACGGGCCCGTCTGTCGGAGGACCGAGAACAAGAATTCCTGATGGCTATCGATATCACCCGTGCGCGCTCTGCCCGTATACGCCCGCTGGCCAGCCATGTGGAGGCTGAGGGCGTTGCGGTCGGGCATGTCGAGGCGACTCCGGCAAAACTACCGGACCCAATCGACTTTGGCCTGCTACCCTCGGAAGTGATCGAGCAAGTGCCGGACACTCCCAAAGGGCGGATCGACCGCTGGCAAGCAAAGCTGCTGGACCTGTCGTTGCGCAACCGGCTGTTGAACTTCAAGCCAGGCAAACAGACAGTGCCCTGCCTGGTGCCCGATGTCGGTACATTGGAAGACGCTTTAGCGGCGGAAAAAGCGTTTCGCGCCTATCCGTTGACGGAGGACGATCCCTTTCGTGAGCGTCAGCTGTCGCTGGAGGAACGGAACGCGATCATAAGTCGTGTGACCCAGGATGCGTTCAACCGGGGCCAGATCACGGTGCCTCTGGATCGCAAGGATACCAACAACCGCTTGCTGGCCCTTTTTCGCAAAGCAAAGAGCGATCTTCAGGAAGGCGGTACCAACACACTTTTTCTGGCGGCAGGGTTCCTGCGATGGCAACGAGAAGGCGACAAGCGCAGCTACCGCGCCCCGCTTTTACTGATCCCGATCCGGCTGGAACGCAAATCGGCGCGGTCGGATTTTCAAATCCTGCATCACGAGGACGAAATTCGGTTCAACTTGACCCTGCTGGAACTTCTCAAGCGTGATTTTGATCTGAACCTGCCGGAGCTTGAGGGCGAATTGCCCCGCGACGACAGCGGCATCGACCTGCCACGCATCTTTGAACGGATGCGCGCGCAGGTGCGGGATGTGCCGGGGTTTGAAGTTGTGGAAGAGATCGCGATTTCGACCTTTTCCTTTTCGAAATACCTGATGTGGAAGGATTTGGTCGACCGGACCGATCAGCTGCGAAACAACCGGCTGGTGGCCCATCTGGTCGACAATCCGGACAAGACCTTCCCCGGCGCGGAAGTGGAGTGGATTCCGGTCGAAGAGATGGACCGCCGTCTTGCGCCCAGGGATTTGGTCACGCCTCTGCCCGCTGACAGCTCGCAATTGTCAGCAGTCGTCGCCTCGGCAGAGGGGCGGGATTTCGTATTGATTGGCCCACCCGGCACCGGCAAAAGCCAGACGATTGCCAATATCATCTGCCAGTGTCTTGCCCATGGCAAAACGGTGCTGTTCGTGGCCGAGAAAGCCGCGGCTCTGGACGTGGTCCAGCGCAGGCTTGAGGCGCATGGGTTGGGGGATGCGGTGCTGGAGTTGCATTCCAACAAGGCCGACCGCAAGCGGGTTCTGACCCAGCTTGGCAGGGGATGGGACAGGGCCTCGGCCACCAGCCAACAGAGCGAACGGGACTGGCTGGATATCACCGGGAAGCTGCGGATCAGGCGCGACCGGCTCAACGCCTATGTGGAGGCGCTTCATGCCAGGGGCGCGCAGGGGTTTTCGGTCTTTGACGCTATTTCATGGACGGCAGAAGAACCAAAGGGGCTGAGACTGTCCTTTGCGGACAAGGATGCCCATGACCGGCAGAGCTTTGATCGGTTGCTTGAAATTACGGAAGAGCTTGGCCGTACCCATGCTGCCGTTGGCGGTGATGCGCCACTGGCGTTGGTGGGAGAAGCCAAATGGTCTTATGCTTGGGAAGAGCAGTTCGTCGAACGGGCCGAGACGCTCAGGGCGTGTCTCGACCGCGCCATGCAGTCTGGCTCGGATCTTGCCGATCGGTTGGCGTTGACCTAGGACCCGAGGCTGATGCCCGAACGGCGCAGTATGTTGACCGAACTGTCCCGTCGCATCGCACAGGACGCGGAAGATTTGCGCATGGTGCCGCACTTGCCGGATCGTGACATGAACGCCGAAGTGGACCGGTTCGAGACCGCGCTTGTGGCCTTTCAGGGTGCACAGGACCGGTGCCGCGCAACCTATGCCGAGGACGATCTGAAACGCCTGCCGCTGGATCAGTTGGATGCGGAATGGCGCGCGAGCGAGGCCGCGTTCTGGCCATTTTCGGCTTTGAAAAGGCGGAAAACTCGCAAGCTCCTTCAGACCTACGCCGAATCGGGGCAAGTCGAGCCGAGCACGGACCTGCCTGCGATAGAAGAGGCACGCAAACAGTTGACGGTACTGGAGAACAGTCCGGTTGCCGACGCAGCCGGCGTGGACCGGTCGCTGGACAAACTGAAGTTACGGGTCGCACAGGCGATATCCTTGCGCACCACGCTGGCCGGTTTGCAGTCTGAAACAGACGATACCGTGGCTTTTGGTGCCACCACTGTCGCTGCGTTGGAGGAAGGGCCAGATGGGGCGTTGCATCAGGCGCTGGAGGACTGGCAGGCGGCGGACAGCGAATTGAATGCGGCAATCACGGAGTTCATAGGGTCAGGCGGCTGCGTGGATACGGACATGTCCCTGGGCGATCTGCTGGCATCCGTGTCCCAGGCGCTGGCGCAGCGCGCGCGGCTTGCCGGCTGGACCCGCTGGGTTGCCATTCGGAACAAGGCCAAAGCCGCCGGGTTGACGCCTCTGGTCGCCGCGATCGAGGCGGATCAGTTGAAAGGCGATCCGGTCCTCGAATGCCGTCGTGCCTACGCCCGCTGGTGGTTGCCATTGGCAATGGATGCCTCCGAGCCGCTGCGCCGGTTCGCCCATTGGGAGCACGATCATATCGTAGCCGCCTTTCGCAGTCTGGATGACAAGGTTGCCGAACACGCCCCGCGCGAAGTGATGCGGCGTATTCATCATCCCCTTCCAGCGCGGGATGCTGTGCCCAGAAAATCGGAATTGGGCGTCTTGCGTCATCAGCTGGGTTTGAAACGTCCGTCAATGGCCATACGACCGTTGCTGGAGAATTTGGGCGAAGCCCTGCCGAAACTGGCGTCTTGTTTTTTGATGTCGCCGTTGTCGATTGCGCAGTATCTTCCGGCCGGGCAGGCCACGTTCGACGTTGCGATCTTTGACGAGGCCTCGCAGATCACGACCTGGGACGCCATCGGTTCCATCGCGCGGGCGAAACAATCGATCATTGTCGGTGACCCCAAGCAGTTGCCACCGACCAATTTCTTCGGTCGCAGCGACGAGAGCGAGGATGAAGCCGAGGGCATGATCGCTGACATGCCTTCGATCCTGGATGAGGTGATGACCGCCGGTATCCCCACGCGTAGGCTGAATTGGCACTACCGCAGCCGGGATGAGGCGCTGATCGCGTTCTCGAACCATTTCTATTATGGTGGCAAGCTTGTTACCTTTCCCGCCCCTGGCACCGGCAGCAAGGCGGTACAGTTCCACAAGATCGATGGCACTTATGCACGCGGGCAAGGGCGCACCAACGCGGAGGAGGCCAAGGCGATTGTGGCGCAGATCCGCCAGCGTTTGACCGCATGGCTGGACCGGTCCGAGGAGGACCGACCGACGCTGGGCGTGATCACCTTCAACGTGCAGCAGAAAGACCTTATCCTTGACCTTCTGGACAAGGTGCGGCGCGACTCGCCCGAGCTTGAGTGGTTCTTTGCAGAAGAGCGTGAAGAACCCGTAATCGTGAAAAACCTGGAGAATATTCAGGGCGATGAGCGTGACGTGATGCTGTTTTCAATTACTTTCGCGCCAGACCTTGCAGGCAAATTGTCGATGAATTTCGGAGCGCTGAATGCGGATGGCGGCGAAAAGCGTCTGAATGTTGCGGTCACGAGGGCGCGCCGCGAGTTGCACGTGTTCGCCTCGCTGACTCACGATCAGATTGACCTGAAGCGCACCCGCGCGACCGGGGTGCGTGATCTGAAGACATTTCTGGACTATGCCGAGCGCGGCCCGGACGCTTTGGCTGCGCGCGATGAAGGATCGCTTGGACCGGCCGAAAGCCCGTTTGAGGAGGCTGTCGCCGAAGCTTTCCGCGCCAAAGGGTGGGAGGTGCGCACTCAGATCGGCGTCTCGGACTTCCGAATTGACCTTGGGATTGTCAATCCCGATCGGGCAGGCGCCTATCTGGCCGGGATCGAATGTGACGGGGCCACTTATCACCGCTCTGCCACGGCGCGGGATCGTGACAAGGTGCGGCAGGCAGTGCTGGAAGGTCTGGGTTGGACAATCCTGCGCATCTGGTCGACCGACTGGTTCCGCGCCCCGACTGCGGCGGCCGACCGGTTGCATCAAAGGTTGGTGGCGTTGCTGGAAAAAGACCGCGCGGTGCGTCAGGAAGCCCGGATCGAGGCCTCGGGAAAAGACCCTGGGGAGGAGGCACAGGCCCTGCCTGTGCCCGAACCGCCACAGCAGGCAGGACAGTGACGTAGCAACCAAATGGCATGGAGCGTTCCGGTTGGAAGCTCCATGGCCTGGTCGTTCAGGGCGTCAAACGCCAGCCTCCTGCCGGTGCGTCATGCCGTTCGGGACGGGCACGGTCTTCTCTCTCGCGAGCGCGCGATGGGCCTGGTCGTAGTGTCGCGGAAGGATGTGCTTGCGTACGATGGCACAGGCATAGGCCAGCACCGAGGCGTCATCAAGAAACCCGGCACCCATCAGAACGTCGGGGACGACATCGGCCGGCATGATGAAATAGACCAGGGCGGCGATCAGGATGGCCTTGGCGCTCAGCGGGGTCCTGGGATCGAAGGCGGCGTAGTAGGCCGCCACCAGATCGTCGACAAACGGCAGCCGTCCAGTGTTGCGGCGCAGCTTGCGCCAAAATCCGTTCTGCACGCGGACCTCATCGGCCTCCCGGTCCTTGCGGCTTTCGGTCCGTTTTCGCAACCAGGTGCGGGGGGCGATCATGCTCGTGCCCTTCATTTCCTGGCCGCCCGATCCATGAAGCGCGCCATGGCGATGTCGCGTTGCGACAGGCCGTCGACGTCATGGCTTGTCAGAGTCACCTCGACCCGGCCATAGACGTTGAACCATTCGGGGTGATGGTCGACAACGTCGGCATAGACCGCAACGCGGCCCATGAAAGCGAACGCGCCCATGAAATCGTCGAACCTGAACGTCTTGCAGATCGCCTCGCGCCCGTCGACCAGCGACCAGCCGTCCAGCGTGGCGAGCGCAGCATCGCGCGCGTCCTCATCGAGCTTCTGCCCCAACAGACTCTCCCGCGGTTCCGTCGAGGGAGGATGTGGTGCTGGAATATGGCGGGAAAAAGGCACGGGAGCCCCGCTGCGATGACACGCATGTTCGGAGCACCGCCAAGCGCCGCCGAGTTCGCCGTCATCGCCGAGCAGGCCATCGCGCAGATTCCCGACGGTCTGCGTCGGCACGTCAAGGGAATCGCCATCCTGATCGAGGATTTCCCCGAGGCCGAGGTGATGGAGGAGATGGAGATCGACGACTGGTTCGGCCTGCTCGGCCTCTACCAGGGTATCTCGCTCGATCAGGCCTCGGTTTCCAATGCACCCGAGGACCTCAACCGTATCTACCTCTACAGACGTCCCCTGCTCGATGCCTGGGCGGCCGGAGACGACAGCCTCGAAGACCTGATCGCGAACACCATCATCCACGAGATCGGCCACCACTTCGGCCTCTCCGACGACGATATGGATCGCCTCGAGTCCGAGTGAGTGTGTTGACCGCGCCGGCCTCGGCCGGACCGGATCCCGCTTCGCTCAAGCAGGCGCTCGAACACCTGCTCGGTGGCACCTGCCACCATATGTTCGAGGTCAAGACGACCGACCGCATGACCGTCTGGGGCATGGCGCGCAATCTCTGTCCGGATGCCAACTCTGTCCGGATGCCAAACGGGCGACGCTGGCGGTCCTGGCAGCCTGCGCGGTGCTCGCCGCGCCGACGCCCCTGATGCAGCCTGATGCAGCCTGAGGTCGTGCCGCCTGGCTGGTCGTCCTGCTGGCTGGGTTCGGCGGCTGGGCCATCACCCTGGTGCCAACCCTGCTGTAGCGGATCGGCCTTATCCGGCCCGCTCGCGCAGCCCGTAGCGCTCGATCTCGCGATAGACCGCACCGTCGCTGCCGCGGATGCTCTCATAGAGGCTGAAACTCTCGACGCCGAACGGTTGCGACGTCATCAGACCGTTGGCTTCGAGAAAGCGCCCGACGCGATCGGGCTGCGCGCGGTGCAGACGGGCGAGCGTCACGTGTGGATGATACTTGCGCTCGTCGGCCTTCACGCCCAGGCGCTGCAGGCCAATCTCGATCTTGTCGCGCAGGCGCTTCAGCGGCTCTCTCGGTGCAAGACCGGTGAACAGAACATGGCTGTCCTTGCGGTTGCCGAAACGGTTGACACCCGCGATGGCGAGCTCGAACCGCTCGGCCTCGATCTCGGTCAGCACGGCGCAGACATCGTCGGCCAGCGTGCCGTCGAGTTCGCCGAGGTAGCGCAGGGTGACATGCATGTTCTCGGCCGGCACCCAGCGGGCTCCGGGCACACCACCGCACGTCGCCTCCAGCCTGGTGGCGATCTCAAGCGGCATCGCGATGGCGACGAAAAGCGGTGGCGTCATGGCTGGCCCTGGACCCGTTCGAGCAGCGCCACGACGTCCGGGAGGATGCCCTCGACGATCAGGGCCACACCCTCCGCATTGGGGTGAATGCCGTCGGGTTGGTTGAGCGCGGGCTGAGCAGCGACCCCTTCGAGGAAGAAGGGATAGAGGATGGCATGGTGCGTCTCGGCGAGATCGGGATACATCCCGTCGAAAGCCTCGACATAGTCCGGCCCCAGGTTGCGAGGCGCATACATGCCGGCCAGAAGAACAGGGATGCCGCGCTCGCCGAGCGTCACGAGGATGCCGTCGAGATTGGCGCGGCTCGAGGCCGGATCGATCCCGCGCAGGGCGTCGTTCGCACCCAGCTCCACGATCGCGGCGTCCGCGCCCTCGGCCAGGGCCCAATCGATACGGGCAAGCCCGCCGGCCGTCGTATCGCCGGACACACCGGCATCGAGCACGACCACGTCGTGGCCGGCCTCACGCAGAGCCTGCTCAAGTTGCGCCGTGAAACCGTCCTCGGCCTGCAGGCCATAACCCGCGGTCAGGCTGTCTCCCAGAGCGAGGATCCTGATCGGTTCGGCCTGCGCGGTCGTAGCAGGCAGCATCGTCAGGGCCAGCGTACACACAACCGCCGTAAAGCCTTGCACACTGGCAATCCGCCGTTTCCGCTCCCATGTCCGCTGCGCCATGTCCGCTCCCATCGTCCGCCTCACCGACATTCATCTGAGTCTCACGAGCGCCGCCGGTCCGGTCAACATCCTCCGCGGCGTGAGCCTCGCGGTGGATCGTGGATGCCATATGGCCGTGATCGGCCCGTCCGGCTCGGGCAAGTCGTCGCTCCTCGCCATTACGGCCGGGCTCGAACGTCCGACCATCGGTTCGGTCGAGATTGCAGGCCAGGACCTCGCCGCACTCGACGAGGACCAACTGGCCCGCTTCCGGGGAAGCAATATCGGGATCGTCTTCCAGTCGTTCCACCTTGTGCCGACCATGACCGCTATGGAAAACGTGGCGCTGCCGCTGGAGCTGGCGGGTGGCACCGACGCCCTGAAGCGCGCCGGCATCGCCTTGGGCGAGGTCGGGCTCGGTGATCGTACCGGTCATCTGCCGACCGAGCTTTCGGGTGGCGAGCAGCAGCGCGTGGCGCTGGCCCGTGCCCTGATCGCGCGACCGCCCCTGCTTCTGGCCGATGAACCGACCGGCAACCTCGACGGCGGCACTGGCAACACGATCGTGGCGTTGATGTTCGAGGCGGCGCGGGAAGCGGACGCAACCCTGGTGCTGGTGACCCACAACAGCGACCTGGCCCGGCGCTGCGACCGCACCGTCATCATCGAAGACGGCGAACTTCGGGACGCAGCGTGACCGGCCTCGTCCCGCGGCTCGCGCGGCGCGATCTTCGGGGAGGCTGGAAGAGCTTCCGCTTGGCCTTGGTCGGCCTGGCGCTCGGCGTGGCGACCATCGCCAGCGTCGGCAGCTTCGGTGCCGGCCTGGTCGACGGTCTGCGCGAGAACGGCCGGGTCATTTTGGGTGGCGACATCGCGCTCCAGACCACCATGGTCGAGTTGACCGGGGAGCAGCGGCGCTGGCTCGCCGGCAAGGGTGACCTCTCGGCCACAGTCGACCTCAACGCCATGGCAACCGCTGCCGACCGCCAGCCCCTGCTGGTCAGCCTGCGCGCGGTCGACGATCTCTGGCCGCTCTACGGCGAACCGGGCCTGGAGCCCGCCATCACCAGGGACGCGGCGCTGGCGCGCCACGGCGATGCCTTTGGTGCCATCGCCGATCTCGGCTTCCTGGAACGCATGGACCTCGGGATCGGCGACCGTTTCTCGCTCGGCGCAATCGACTTCGTGGTCGCGGCCGAACTGATCGCCGAGCCGGACCGGGCGAGCGCACCCTTCCAGCTGGGTCCGCGCGTCATCGTCTCGGCCGAGGCCCTGGCCGAGACCGGGCTTGCCGGGCCCGGCAGCATGGTGCGCCATCTGACCCGCCTGCGTCTGCCTGAGACCACGACACTGTTGGCTTTCTCCGGCGATCTCGCGGCGATCTTCCCGGATGCCGGCTGGCGCGTGCGCAGCCATGAGGATGCCAACCCCCAGCTTCGACGCTTCCTTGAGGGTCTGCGGATGTTCATCACGCTGGTCGGGCTGGCCGCGCTGCTGGTTGGCGGCATAGGCATCGCCAGCGCGGTCTCGACTTATCTGGAACGCAAGACCGGCACGGTCGCGATCCTGAAGTCGCTCGGTGCTTCGGCCGGGCTGATCTTTGCGGTCTATCTGTTCGAGGTCGCCGTCATGGCGTCGATCGGTGTTGTTCTGGGATTGGTCGCCGGCGCAGGCCTGCCGCTTCTGGTGGGAGAACTGGTGCGCGCGGCACTGCCGGTGCCGGTCGAGATCGGGATCTATCCTGTCCCGCTCCTTCTGGCCTCGGCTTACGGCATGTTGACGGCGATCGTCTTTGCGTTGCTGCCCCTGGCGCGCACCCGCGGCATTACGCCCGCCGCGCTGTTCCGCGACCGGATCGCACCATTGGGCACCGCCCGGACGCGCGACATCGTTGTCGTCGCCCTGCTCGTCGCGGTGCTTGCGGGCCTTGCGGTGGGCGCCTCGGACGACCGTCTGCTCGCCACACTCTTCATCGGTGGAGCCGCGCTCGCGTTCGTGCTCTTCCGTCTCGCTGGCCTTGCCATCATGGCCGCCGCGCGCCTGGCCGGACGGCCCCGGCGGCTCTCCTGGCGAATGGCGCTGGCCAATCTCTGCCGCACTGGCGCGGCGACGCCGCGGGTGACCGTCGCGTTCGGCATCGGCCTGACCGTGCTGACCGCCGTGGCCGGCGTGCAGGGCAACCTGCGCCACGAGATCGGCGAGACCCTGCCCCGGGATGCCCCCGCGTTCTTCTTCATCGACATCCAGCCCGACCAGATCGAACCGTTCCGCGCGATCGCCGCATCGACCCCCGGCGTCGTCGACGTGCAGTCGGTCCCGAGCCTGCGGGGCCGGATCACGGCCATCGACAGCGTGCCCGTCGCCGAAGCGGCGATCGCCCCGGACGCACGCTGGTCGGTCGAGGGCGACCGGGGTGTGACCTACACGGCAACGCCGGTCGAGGGGGCCGAACTGGTCGCGGGTTCGTGGTGGCCCGAGGATTACAGCGGGCCGCCCTTGCTGTCGTTTGACGCCGAACTCGCCGCGGGCTACGGGCTGGAGATCGGCGATACGCTGACCGTCAACATCCTCGGCCGCGAGATCACCGCCGAGATCGCCAACCTGCGGCGGATCGACTGGACGACCATGGGCATCAACTTCACCCTGGTCTACGCGCCGGGCTTCCTCGAGAGCGCGCCCCACACGCACATTGCCACGGTCTATGCGGAGCGTACCGCCGAGTCGCCCCTGCGCGGTGCGGTCGCCCGGGCCTTTCCCAATGTCTCGGCGATCGGCGTGCGCGACGTGCTCGACGATGTGCTGGCCATTCTGGGCAGGATTGACGCAGCCATCGGCGGCATCGCCGCCCTGGCGCTGGTCGCGGGCGTGGTCGTGCTGGCCGAATCGATTGCCGCCGCCCAGCGTCGGCGGCTCTATGACTCCGTCGTGATGAAGGTCCTGGGCGCGAGCCGGGGACTGCTCGCCACCGTCTTCACCCTGGAACACCTGCTGCTCGGGTTCGCCACGTCAGCCCTCGCGCTCTGCGCCGGCACCGTGGCGGCCTGGGCGGTCGTGCGATACGTGCTCTTCACCGCCTGGACGATGCCATGGGGCCCCGTCCTGGCGATCGGTGCGCTCGCGATGACCGTCTCGCTCATCGCAGGCCTGGTTGCCAGCTGGCGGGCTCTTTCACCGCCTGCGGCCTCGGTTTTGCGTGCAGAATGAGCAAGAACCGTCATATTCTGCAGTTCGAATTGCCTTGACGGCGGGCAACTCGCCATCCACATAGATACCCGAACTGGTCCGGTCCAAGCTCGGCCAGAAGGCAAAACTAGAGAGGGTTCAGAACAATGGCGTTCGGGAACGTCGATCCGCGCACGGCAAGCCATACGCAATCCGGTGTCCTTTACGATGAGGGCCTGCGGAGCTATATGCTGCGCGTCTACAACTACATGGGCGTGGGCCTTGCGATCACGGGCATCCTGGCCTTCGTGACCGCGCAGCTTTCGGTCGTCACCAACGACGCCGGCCAGATCGTGGGTCTGACCTCGCTCGGCAACATGCTTTATGCGAGCCCGCTGAAGTGGGTCGTCATGCTGGCACCGCTCGCCATCGTGTTCGCTTTCGCGGCGACCGTGAACAGGATGTCCGCCGTCATGGCCCAGGGTGTCTTCTGGCTCTTCGCCGGCCTGATGGGCGTGTCGCTCTCGTCGATCCTGATCGTCTTCACCTCCGAGAGTGTGGCGCAGGTGTTCTTCATCACCGCCGCCACCTTCGGTGCGATGAGCCTCTTCGGCTACACGACCAGGCGGTCGCTCGCGAACTGGGGTTCGTTCCTGTTCATGGGCCTGATCGGCATCATCATCGCGATGATTGTCAACATCTTCATGCAGAGCGAGATGTTGCACTTCGTGATCTCGGTCATCGGCGTGCTCGTGTTCACCGGCCTGACGGCCTACGACACGCAGCGCATCAAGGAGAGCTACAGCGTCCACATGTCGGGCGAGATGGCGAGCAAGTCAGCCATACACGGCGCGCTGCGTCTCTATCTCGACTTCATCAACCTCTTCGTCATGCTGATCCAGCTTCTGGGCGTCGCCCGCGGCGAGTGATCGCAGACGAAGCATGATCCCGAAGGGCCCGGTGACAACACCGGGTCCTTTGTCTTGTCGGATCGCCCGCACGCATACGCATCGGAAATTCCTGGCGACGAGGATCGCGGCTGCGACGAAGGCAAGCCGTTGGATCGCCTCCTTGAGGACACCTCTCCAGCCTTCGAGCAGCCACAGGATGCAGGTTCTGATCGCCATCCGGCCGGCAGGGAACACACGATTGCCGGAGCGCGGCCTGTGCTCGTCGTCATTCCTGTGATCGTGCCTGTGATCTCGTGCATGAGACGCTTTCGAAGCCTGACAACACCGCTCGGGTCGGCTACAAGCGCGCCCGTTACGTCGAGTTGGAGTTCCTGTGTCGCATGATTTTCTGCGGATGTCGGCCATGCCCTGGCGCATAGCGGCCGCCGCGCTCGTGGGCTGCGGCGTGACAGCCGCCGGTCTGATCGCCGTGCAGCGCTCCCTGATCTACCAGAGTGGCCGGGAAGCGCCCGAGATCGAACGCTCGGCCATTCCGGGCTTCCGGGAGGTCACCGTCACGACCGCCGACGGTCTCGATCTCATTGCCTGGTATCTCGGGGCGTCCGACGGCAAGCCGGTCATCGTCATGTTCCACGGGAACGCCGGTCACATCGGTCATCGCACGGGCAAGCTGGCGGCCCTGGCCGAGGCCGGTCACGGCCTCTTCCTCATGGAGTATCGGGGCTACGGCGGCAATCCCGGCAAGCCCGACGAAGACGGCCTCTATGCCGACGGACGGGCCGCACTCGACTGGCTGGCGGCAGAGGGCATCGCGGGTGACGGGATCGTCGTTTACGGCGAATCGCTCGGCACCGGCGTCGCTGTGGCCATGGCGGCCGAACACGACATTGCCGCCCTGGTTCTGGAGGCTCCCTTCGATTCCCTCGCCAGCGTGGCCGGCCATCATTACTGGTTCGTGCCGTTTGCCGGCCATGCGGTGTTCGACCGTTATGCCTCCGACGAAAAGATCGCCGGGATCGGTGCACCGGTTCTGATGATGCACGGCACGAAGGATCCGACGATCCCGCTCAAGTTCGCCGAGGCGCTCCATGAGGCGGCGGTCGAACCCAGGGAGCTCTGGATCGCGCCCGAAGCCGGACACAACGATCTCTACGATCATGGTGCCGCCGAGGTTGTTCTCGACTTCCTCGGCACCCATGTGGGGAACAACCCCGCAAACTGAGCCCTGCGTCTCGTGCTCCGGACCAGCCTTGCCACACCGCGCCAACGCATCCTCGCCATTGTCGAGGACCGGCGCTTCACGCGCACGATCACCGTGCTGATCATGATCAACGCGATCCTGCTGGGGCTGGAGACGGTGCCTTCGGTGATGACCCCCTGGGGTTGGCTGATCGTCGGGCTCGACACCGTGATCCTTGCCATCTTCGTGTTCGAGATTGCGCTGCGCATGATTGCCCACGGCAAGGTCTTCTGGCGCGATCCCTGGAGCCTCTTCGACACCGCCGTGGTCGCCGTCGCGCTCGTGCCTTCGGGCGGATCGCTCTCGGTCCTGCGCGCCCTGAGGATCCTGCGTGTGCTGCGTCTGATCTCCGTCGTGCCGCGCTTGCGGAAGGTGGTCGAGACGCTGATGCGCTCGCTGCCGGGCATGGGCTCGATCGCCCTGTTGCTCGTCATGCTGTTCTATGTCTTCGCGGTGATGGCCACCAAGCTCTTCGGCCAGAACTTCCCCGAGTGGTTCGGCTCGATCGGTCAGTCGATGTACTCGCTCTTCCAGATCATGACGCTGGAGAGCTGGTCGATGGGCATCGTGCGCCCGGTCATGGCGGTTCACCCCATGGCCTGGGCCTTCTTCGTGCCCTTCATCCTGGTCGTCAGCTTCGCTGTGCTGAACCTCTTCATCGCCGTCGTTGTCGACTCGATGCAGCAGGTTCACCAGGAAGAGCAGGACAGCCTGATCAAGAGCGCCGAGGAGATTGCCCAGCGCGAGCGCGCCGCCCTGCACGACGACATCCGCACCCTGCGCGAGGAAATCAGCCACTTGCGCGCCGACCTCGACCGCAGGGACGATCGCGCCGCCCGCTCCAGCGGGTCATACCGGGCAGGACCCGCAAGGCCGCCGATCCGGGTGCCCGGGAGCCCCGAACCTGACGGTTGAGGTCCCGGCTCGCGCTTCGCTTGGCCGGGCTGACACGATCCCGGGTCTAGGAACCCGCTCGCCACGCGGCCAGCGCCCGGTCGAAGCGGTCGCGGTTTTCGGCCGTGTAGGCGACGTAGTCGACATCAAGGTCGGAATGGACCTCCTGAACCATCGACCACATGGCCTCGCGCAAGAGCGAGGCACACATCATCGCACCCAGGCGGCGGCGATCCGCTTCGGTCACCTCGCGGTCCAGCAGCAGCGCCATCAGCCGGTCGCACGGGCCTGCATCGAGCTGGTTGTTCGAGGCCAGGTTGGCGATGTCGAAGAGCGGCGTGTCGTAGCCCGCATACTCCCAGTCGACCAGCCACAGGCGGCTGCCGTCGTCGATGAAGTTCGCGGGCAGAAGATCGTTGTGGCAGAGCGCCAGTTCGACCGGCCCGAGCGCCGTCTCGAGTTCATCGGCGATCGCCATCAGCCCGGGCACATCGTCCTTCAGGCGATGGTCGTCGTCGATCATGCGATGGCCGTAGTCACGCACGACATGAAACACCCAGAAGAGCGGTGCCCGGCCACGCAGGTGCCGCGCGCCCTCATCATGCAGCCGGCGCAGCAAATCGGTGATGCGTTCGAGGTTCGCGTGTTCCCGAACGTCGTCTTCGCCGAAGGTCTTGCCGTCGATCCAGTCCAGAACCAGGGCACCCCTGGCGGTGAATACCACGGCGGGCGCCACGCCGACCGCCTGGGCCGCGCGGCTGCACGCGGTCTCGTATGTTCGGCGGATGCCATGGACGGGAATGTTCCCGCCGATGCGGACCATGTAGCTCCTGTCGGCATCGTCGATGCGGAAATTCGTGTTGGTGATGCCGCCCGGGACCGGTTGCGGATCGACCGGCCCGCTCCAGCACGGCAGGGCGGCGGCCTTTGCGGCGGCGTCATCAATCGACATGGAGGCGGCTCCCGACGGTTTCAGATGCCCAATCTAGTCCGCCGCCGCAAGCCTTCAAGCGCCCGGGAACTCTGCTATAACAGCCTCGACTTCTGCGTTGGCGGACATCCATGGCGTTGCTGGCTCCCACGAACGAATGTTAGAAGCAATCTCAAGGCCCATATGGAGAAGGGCCGTCACGAACAACCTTTGAGGAAGGGCATGTCATGAGTGACGACGTGAAAATGTGGGGTGAGGAGGCGTACTTCGGCATCGGCTACGAGTACGATCCGCAGTTTTTCCTGACCGACAGGCAGAAAGGGATTCAGAAGGACCTGATCGAGCTGTGCCGCACGACGCTGAGCGTCAACGCGATCGAGTCCGACAAGGGTTACATCTTCCCGCGCAAGAACTTCGAGGCGCTGGCATCCAGGGGTCTGCTCGGCCTCTTCGTTCCCGAAGAGCTCGGCGGCATGGGCGAGAACCATGTCTGCATGGCGATGGTCGTCGAGACCGTCGCGCGCTACGGCTGCCCGTCGACCGCCATGTGCCTGACCATGCACTACGGCGCCTGCTCGGCGGCGCTGTTCCGCTACCACGACAATCCCGCGATCCAGGACATCATGCGCCGGATCGACAGGGACTGCCTGATCGGCACCCTGAGCTACTCCGACCCCGAGACCGGTTCGCACTTCTGGTATCCGATCTCGTCGGGTGCCGAGGAAACCGAAGACGGCTGGAAGGTCATGAAGAAGGCCTCGTGGACGACCTCGGGCGGCTTCGCCGACTGGTACGTTGTGCAGACCACGAGCCCCGGCTTCGGCGGTGACTTCTCCGATCTCTCGGTCTGGCTGATCATGGCCGACGAGGTGCAGGCCGATGTGGCCGGCTGGGATGGCATGGGTATGCGCGGCAACCAGTCCGGCGCGCTTCTGGTCGACAACGTCACCATTCCTAGGAACCGCATGGTCGGTCCGAAGGGCGACGGCGCGGTCTCGAACGACGAGACGGTCGACCCGTTTTTCCTGATCAACTCGTCCTGCGCCTGGAACGGCATCGGCATGGCGATGATCGATCTCGCCAAGCGCCACACCACCCGCAAGCGCCACGTCGACGTCGGTCTTCGGGTTTGTGACTACCCGACCATCCAGGACTATATCGGCGAAGCGATCATCGGCACCAATGCCAGCCGCATGAACGTCTTCGGCATGGCCAGGGCTCTCGATGAGCTGACCGACAACTGCGACTGGTCGATGCACAGCGATCTGGAGGCTGTGCCGCGTTCGGCGCTGCTGAACCAGCTCTGGCAGATCAAGTTCCAGGCGGCCAAGCAGGTCCACGAGACCTCCGACAAGATGCTGCACGCCTGCGGCGGCACTGCCTACAAGGCGGGCCTGGGCATGGAGCGCCTGCTGCGTGACGCCAAGGCCGGCTGGGTCATGGGCCCGACAAACGAGGTGCTGCGCCAGTTCGTCGGCAAACACGCGCTGCTCGGCTTCGACTCGCTCGACTACTGGAATACCGCGATCAACCACCGTTCGATCGATAACGAGGTCAGGAAGATGTCGCCCGACGAGAAGCGCGCCCTGGCCGACCGCCTGCTCTCGGAGGCCACCGCGACCGCCGCCGAGTAAGGCGTCCGACAGATATTCACAGATATTCACAGATATTCAGGGGCCGGTTCGAAAGGGCCGGCCCTCTTTACTTTGGGGGATTATAGGGAATAGTGCCATTTTCTTGTTGTCCCCGGCCCGAACTCGTCATAGGGTAGTGCCAATAGAGGACGAGCGATGAGCAACAAAGCATCGGGCAAAGCCTACCGCAAGGGCATCAGCCTCAAGAAGCTGGGCAAGATGTTTCCGGACGACGACAAGGCGCGGGAGTGGCTCGAAAAGCAGATATGGCCGGACGGGCCGCACTGTCCGCATTGCGGGTCGTTCAATGTCCAGTGCGGGATCGCGCACAAGACGATGACGCATCGCTGCCGGGACTGCCCGAACCGGCCGCGTTTCAGCCTCAAGATGGGGACCATCATGCAGGCGTCGAACCTTGGCTATCGGGATTGGGCCATCGCCATCTACCTTCTGACGACGAACCTCAAGAGCGTGTCGGCCATGAAGCTGCACCGCGACTTGGAAATCTCCTATACCAGCGCATGGCATTTGGCGCACAGGCTTCGGGAAGCGTTCGCGGGCGACGCCGCCGCGCCCTTCCACGGCCCCGCCGAGACGGATGAGACCTACATGGGCGGGAAGCGGAAGAATATGAGCAAGGCAAAGCGGGCCGAGCTCAAGGAGGAAGGCGCGGGCCGGGGAACGGTGGGGAAGACCATCGTGGCCGGCGTGAAGGACCGAGAGACAGGCCAGATTGTCGCCCGTAAGGTTCCGGGAACGGACAAGCCTACGCTGCAAGCCTTCGTGCGGGAGAATGTCGAGGAAGGCGCGACGTTCTACACCGATGAGCATGGCGCTTACACCGGAATGCCGGAATACGACCACGAGGCCGTGAACCACAGCGTCGGGGAATATGTCCGCGACATGGCACACACGAACGGCATTGCGTCGTTCTGGTCGATGCTGAAGCGGGGTTATCAGGGAACCTTCCACCACTTCAGCGAAAAGCACATGGACCGCTACATCGGGGAGTTTGCGGGGCGGCACAATATCCGCGAGGCGGACACCGAAGACATGATGGCGGCCATTGCCCGGCAGGGTGTCGGCAAGCGGCGGCGCTACGCGGACTTGATCGCATGATGCTGGCAACGGCGGAAACACCCCTGTTTGACGAGCTTGCACCATCCACTACCGTTCTGAACGGAGACTGCCGCGAAGCCCTGAAAAGTGTCGCAGAGTCTTCTATTCAGTGTTGTGTCACGTCTCCCCCTTATTGGGGGTTGCGGGACTATGAACACGAGGCGCAAATCGGATCGGAAGATTCGCCGGTCGAGTATATTGAAAACCTTGTTGAGGTGTTTCAAGAAGTTCGGCGAGTGCTGCGGGATGACGGTCTGGTATGGCTTAATCTCGGGGACGGATACGCTCGCAACGGCGGCACGGGTAAGCACGGCCCGAATGCCATAGTTGGCAACACGCGCAAGATGATCCAGCGCCGGAATTGCAAGGTTCCGCCAGTCTGGGGCCTTAAGCCGCTCGACCTGATGGGCCTTCCCTGGCGGGTTGCTTTTGCGCTACAGGAAGACGGCTGGTTCTTGCGCTCGCATATTACATGGGTAAAGACTGCGCCTATGCCGGAGAGTGTTAAAAACCGGCCTACACGCTCGACCGAAGACATTTTTCTGCTGTCAGCTTCCCCCAAATATTTCTACAACTCGAATGGCGTCCGACAGGATTCCGGCGCTAACCTTCGGAACTGTTGGGTCATCGGCCCTGACGGCAATAGTGCGGGTCATCCGGCTGCGTTTCCGCGCGAACTTGCGCGGCGGTGCATATTGCTTGGTTCCCGAATCGGGGATACCGTTTTAGACCCTTTTGGAGGATGCGGAACAGCAGGGGTTGTCGCCAAAAGCTTAAGTCGCGATTCCGTTCTGGTGGAAATCTCGAAAAAGTGGAGCGACGTAATCGAGAGCCAGGTCAATGGCTCGTAAGGACGGCTCGAAGGCGCGCATCCTCAACTACTTTCTGGCCAATCCCGGAAAGGTTCTACAGTCGCAGGACATTCAGGAAGCAAGCGGCGGCGCGGTCGAATGGGCGCGGCGCTTGCGCGAATTGCGCTCGGCAGGCTGGCGCATTCTCACCACGAATGACCGAGCAGGCTTGAAGCCTGGCGAATACATCCTGGAAGACCCGACACCGCCGCCGCAATATCGCTTTGAGTGCCCTATATCTAAGCGGCTGCGTGCGGAGGTCTTTGAGCGAAACGGGATGACCTGCCAGATGTGTGGGATCGGTGCTGGCGATTTGACGGAAGACGGCCGCAAAGCCCGGTTGCATGTCGGCCATATCAAAGACCGCTCACACGGCGGCAGGGACGAATTGTCCAACCTTCGCGCTTTGTGCAGCGACTGCAATCAGGGGGCGAAGAACCTTGTCCAGGAGCCGCCTAGCTGGACTTGGCTGCTGGGCCAGTTGCGGCGAGCAACACAGGATGACCAGCGGGCGGCGCTCGACTGGCTCAAACGTAAATTCGGGGAGGACTGACCATGACCATCGAGCGCCGCAAGGTGCGGTTGCGGCCGCACGGCTACCAGCCGACGAAGGCCGAGCTTGAGGCCGACATGAGCATCCGCCGCGCGGACGACTCGCGCCCGACGCCGGAGGAAGTCGCCCGCGTCGCGCTGGCGCAAGTCAGGATTGTCGAGGAGTCGCGAGATTAGCAGCCACCTTGGCACTATTCTCTATAATCTCCTTTTTTGCGCGTGACTCATCTTTGCGCGTGACTCGGCGATCTCCCGGCTTCACTGCGTCACTGGCCGGGGATGAGCGTCTGTCTGCAAGAAGGGGCCTCAGGATGGCCGCATCCCGGATCGCAATCGGAGCCCCGGATCATATTGCAGATGTACCGGGGCCAGCCACGTGCTCGGGCAGAACCATCGCCGAGGCCGTCATCCACGCCGCCCCCGCTGCCCACATGCGCATGATCGGCGAGGCCGAGGCCGCACGCAGCTGACGGCAGACCCCTTGCGGCCTCGTCGGTTCAATCCTAGAAGTCGCGACGGGACACAACATCTGCTTGCAGGGGACATACGCGGCACATGGGAGAGTTACTGAGTCTGGCCGGCGATAACATCCTGTCGCCGCCGATCCTGTTCTTCGCTCTCGGGTTCGTCGCCGCCCTTCTTCGTTCCGATCTCGCCATCCCGGAAACCATCGGCAAGACGATCGCGCTCTATCTGATGTTCGCGATCGGCTTCAAGGGCGGGGCATCGCTCGCGACCGAAGGCCTCGATGTTCTCGCGCTCTGGGCCGCCCTGCTCGGCATCGCCATGAGCTTCGTCATCCCGATCGTCAGCTTCCGCTTGCTGCGCATGGTCTCGCGTCTGACACGTGTCGATGCGGCTGCGGTCTCTGCCCACTACGGTTCGGTCAGTGTCGTGACCTTCGTGACCGCGGCGAACTTCCTGGATATCGAGAACATTCCCTACGAAGCCTGGATCATCGCCGTTCTGGCGTTGATGGAAACACCCGCGATCGTGACCGGCCTGGCATTGGCCCGCGAGCGCGGCAAGCACGGCGGCCAGGCGCTGTTCTCGACCGAGGTGCTGCGCGAGGTCCTGCTGAACGGCAGCATCGTCATGCTGCTGGGTGCCTTCGCGATCGGCTGGGCGACCGGCGAACAGGGCCTCACCGATGTCGCGCCCTTCATCGTCGATCCCTTCAAGGGTGTGCTCTGCCTCTTCCTGCTCGACATGGGGCTGGTCGCCGCGCGCCAGCTCCACAAGGCCGAGGGCATGGGTCCGTCGACGGTCGCCTTCGGTCTCTACATGCCAATCGTCGGCGGCCTGTTTGGGCTGCTGGGCGCCTGGGCCATCGGCCTTTCGCTCGGCGGCACCACGCTGATCGCTGTGCTGGGTGCCAGCGCCTCCTACATCGCGGTGCCCGCCGCCCTGCGCATGACCCTGCCCCAGGCCAACGCAGCGATCTACCTGACGATGTCGCTCGGCATCACATTCCCGTTCAACGTCCTGATCGGGATCCCGCTTTACCTTGCTGCGGCGGAGTATCTCTACGGCGTGGTCTGACGCGCGTCACGATCGCGGTCGCTCCTTCTTCGGATCGTAGAACGGGAACGGCACGACCGTTGCGGGGATGCGCTTGAGGTGACCGTCCATCTTGCCGACCTCGACCTCGGTACCGACCTCCGCATGGGTCACGTCCATGCGGCAGAGCGCGATGTTCTTCCCGAGGATCGGCGAGATCGTGCCCGATGTGATGACACCGACCTGGGCGCGACCGATGCGCACGCAGTCGCCGTGGGCGGCGGGCTCGCCACCCTCGACCTCAAGGCCGACCAGCGTCTTCTGCGGGCTTGCCTTGCGCCGCTCCAGCGCCGCGCGGCCGATGAAGTCCTCGTCGGTCGACTTGAGCGCCACAGTGAAGCCGATGCCGGCCTCATAGGGGTCGGTCTGGTCGTCGAACTCGTGGCCCGCGAAGATCAGGCCCGCCTCGATACGCAGCATGTCGAGCGCGTCGAGCCCGAGCGGCACGATTCCGCAAGGCGCACCCGCCTCGAAGACAGCATCCCAGACCTGTTCGGCATGTCTGGGATGACACCAGACCTCATAGCCCAGCTCACCGGTGTAGCCGGTGCGCGAGACGACCAGAGGGATGCCGTTGTGATCACCGATGCGGCCGATGGTCGAACGGAACCAGTCGATCTCGTCGAGCGCCGGGCGTGCGGACGCGGTCCAGACGATATCCTTCAGGACGTCGCGGCTCTTCGGCCCCTGGACCGAGATGTTGTGGAGCTGGTCGGTCGAGTTGCGCACCAGGGCACGCAGGCCCCATTCGCGAGCCTTCTGGCGCAGCCATTCGGCACCATGGTCGGAGCCGCCGATCCAGCGATAACCGGTCTCCGACAGACGGAACAGCGTGCCGTCGTCGATCATGCCACCGTGCTCGTAACACATGGCGGAATAGACGACCTCGAGATCGCTGAGGCGCCGGACATTGCGCGTCAGCGTGCGCTGCATCAGCTCGGTCGCATCGGGACCGTTGATCTCGACTTTTCTGAGGGCCGAGAGATCCATCGCGATGACACCCTCGCGGGCCGCCCAGTACTCTTCGATCGCACCGTGCCTGGTGTAGCTCGTCGGCAACCAGTAGCCGTTGTAGTCGGTGATGTTGCGGGTCAGTGCAGAGGTCCGGGAATGGAACCCGGTCTCCTTGGTCGGCTGGGGATCGGAATCGGGCATGGCTCGGAACGCAATCGATGTCTTGAAGACGTTTTCGGGGCGGTAAACGCGGACCAGGATGTCGGTCGGGTTCCAGCCGTTGGCCGGATCGAGCGCGTCGCCGCAGGCGGAGCTGACACAGACCATATCCTGCATGGCGCGGCTCAGGACATAGTCTCCCGGGCGTGACCAGGGCTCCTCCAGGTAGATCTGGTTCCGGTCGTCGACCCGGGTATTGTAGAAGTAGTTCATCGCCCGCCAGCCGGCTCGCGGCCTGATGCCCCAGGAAGCGAGCGCCATGTTGAAGTTGTCCGTGCAGTTCGGATGGCCGGGATAACCGGCCTCGTCGTAGTAGCGCGACGTGCAGGCGTAGTTGAAAGCGTCGTGCCGACCGACCGTGTCCTGGATGAACTCGATGGACGGCTGCAGCGCACGGTCGAAGAGCTTCGCGTTCAACCCGGGCTTCGTGTAGAGCGTGCCGGTCAGCGTCCGGGTCGCGGTGGGGTCGAGATCGTACTCCTCGCCCTTGTCGAGCCCCTTCAGCGCAATCGCCTGGTAGTCGGTGCACTCGCGGCCCGCGACATCGATGATCTGGATGTATTCGCCCTTGTAGACCTCGTAGGCGTGCGCCGTGGCCGGCTTGATCAGATATTCGTAACGCACGTCGGCGAGCGGCTCGGGAATGGTCTTCTCGGCCGCGACCCCAGGGTCGATCCGGGTGATGAAGAACTCCAGCCCGGTTGGCGGGTTCTGGTCGGAGACCTCCATGTCCCCGCCGGGCGCCGCGACCACCATGACGCCGTCCCGCTCGACCGTGAAGCCGGTCTCCTCATGGGCCGGGGTCTCGGCGTTGAAGCGCCTGATCGACCGCTCGAACCGGGCCGGCAGGCCCCTGGCCTTCAGCGCCGCGAGCAGGCTCCCGGCATTCTCGCCACCCTGCGCCAGCGTTGTGCGCAGGCCTTCGGCGGGTCCGTCGCCGGTCTGGCCGAGAATGCCCGGTTCCTCGCGACCGTCAGCGCTCATCGCGACGACCTCGCAGACCTGGCCGCCCTCGCGGTTCACGATGCGCACGGTGTCGCCCGCGAAGATCCTGACGACGACCGAACCGCCGCCATCCATGCTGTAGCGTTCGACACCCGGCGGCAGCATCGCAAAGCCCCGGTTCAGGATCCGGGGACGGCCGCGCACAGGCTCTTCGAGGGGAAGCGTTCCAATCGTCGCCCCAGTCATGGCCCCAGTCATGGCCCCAATCGTCGCCCCAGTCATTACTATAGCCACCTCCTTGGCTGGCCGCACCTTAGAACCGGTCGCTACATCTGACAATCGCGCAACCTGGCCGCAGAACCTGCCCGCCCCGATAAGGAATCCTGACGGCCCCCCAGAATTTATCGTTTGCCGGTTCCGTCATCATGCGCTATCGCATGGTCCGAAAGCGCCGATTTGATCCTCAGCTTGCGGGCGCTCCAGAAATACGGCTAAAGCGATGGGCGCGTTGCCCATCACACGGATCGGGCGGCTTTTTGTGCCCGCGATCCGGCCGGATGACCCGCAGGCAGGCCCGGGACGGTGCCCCGACGAAACGGAGATGCGCCATGTTCCAGACCCGCCCCGGACCCCTGAGCCTTGCCGATCGTCATGACCTCTCGTTACGACCTCTGCGGTGTTTGTGCCCGCACGGGCCGCGCGATGGCCATGGGCGATATGGATATGTGTGATCGCGCGGGGAGGGTCTGACATGCTCCCCATTCAGCTCGATTCGGCGCGCCTGTCATTCGCCGTGGTGGGCCGTGGTGCCGCCGCCGCGCGCAAGGTCGAAACACTGCGGAACGCGGGAGCCCGCGATCTCACGGTCTATGCCGACCGCGCCAATGATGCCCTGACCCGCGCGGCCGGTGACGATCTCGTCCGCCACCTTCCGGGCAACGCGGAGTTGGCCCGCGCCCATGTCGCGATCTCGGCCGGTCTGGCACCTGACGAGGAGGTTGCCCTGGCCGAGCGATGCCGCGCCCTGCGCGTGCTGGTCAACATCGAGGATCGCCCGGAGTACTGCGACTGCCACCTGCCTGCCGTCGTGCGTCGGGGCGACCTGACCCTCGCGATCTCGACCAACGGAAAGGCACCGGGGCTGTCGGGCCTTCTGCGGCGTCATCTCGAAGCCCTGTTCGGTCCGGAATGGGGCGGGCGCATCGACGAGGTTGCCGAGGCGCGCAGGCGCTGGCGTGCCCAGGGTGCCGACATGGCTGCTGTCAGGCAGCGGCTGTGCCGCTTCGTGGAGGAACGGCAATGGCTGACCTGAACGGCTGGCACCACCGCCGCAGCCGGTTCGGGTCTGGCCCGCATGGCGCAGCCTTCCATCGCAGCCCTGAACCCACTGGACCTTGAACCCACTGGACCTTGAACCCACTGGACAAGAGCGCGCGCCGCAGTGGCGAGACCGATGACCTCCGGATCCCGATGACCGAGCTTTCCCTGGCCCACGGCCTGGCCTTCGACGACCTCTACGACCGCGACGGACTCGTGCGCCTCGACCGGCTTTTCGTCGACGCGCTCAGGGACCGCGACACGGCCCTCTTCAATCGCCTGATGACCGGGCGTGCCGATCCGACGGCGCTCGACGACAGGGACCACTCCGATCTGCTGACCGAACTCGGCCCCTTTGTCGAGGACTTCGTGGCCGGGCTCTTCGGCGTGACGGCGGAGGTCGCCGGGCACCGTGCCGAGCGGGATCGGCTCGATCCGATCTACAAATGCAAGCTGATCTTCGTGCGCCGTCGGGCCGCCAGGGCCTTCAGGCCCGATGAACTGGCGGCGGCCGACGGCACGGCCCTGCGCCGCGAGGTCGAGTCGCTGATCGGCGGGACGCTGAATGAACTCTCCTTCGCCCGCGCCGTCATGGCCTGGCTGGAGGACGAGGAGGCCAACGCCGACAGGCTCGACAGCGCGGCCCGCTTCGCCGCCTGGGCGACGCTCACGGCCGCCGGCCAGGAGCGCTATCGCAAGAGCCCGCTCTTCCATCTGCCGGGCAAGGTCGATCCCGCGAATCTGGTCGCCCTCGATACGGTGGTCATCGACGGTGTCACCATGCTGCGGGCGCACGATGAGCACCTGCGCCTGCGCGAGGGCTTCGGCCTGACCGACAACGGCATGGATCTGGAGCGCGCGCTCGACCACGCCAACTACTGCATCTTCTGTCACAACCAGGGCAAGGACAGCTGCTCGAAGGGCCTCAGGGAGAAAGACGGCAACGCCTTCAGGGTCTCGGCCCACGGCGTCACGCTGGCGGGATGTCCGCTCGACGAGAAGATCGGTGAGATGAACATGCTGAAGGCGCAGGGCCACGGCCTTGCCGCGCTCGCTGTCGCCATGGTCGACAACCCGCTCTGCGCCGCCACGGGCCACCGCATCTGCAACGACTGCATGAAGGCGTGCATCTACCAGCGCCAGGATCCGGTCGACATCCCGCAGATCGAGACCCGCACGCTGAAGGACATTCTGGCGCTGCCCTGGGGCTTCGAGATCTACAGCCTGCTGTCGCGCTGGAATCCGCTGAACCTCGACCGGCCTCTGCCGCGGCCCGCCACCGGGCGGCGCGTGCTGGTGGTCGGGACGGGGCCGGCCGGCTTCAACCTCTCGCACCATCTGATCAACGACGGCCACACGGTGGTCGCGGTCGACGGGCTCAGGATCGAGCCGCTCGACCCCGGGATCTCCGGCATCGACATCATGGGCCAGCGCCAGGCCTTTGCCCCGATCCGCGACGTCGAGGCGCTTTACGAAGCGCTCGACGACCGGGTCATGGCCGGTTTCGGCGGCGTTGCCGAATATGGCATCACCGTGCGCTGGGACAAGAACTTCCTGAAGCTCATCCGGCTGCAGATCGAACGTCGCCGGAGTTTCCGCATGTACGGCGGCGTACGCTTCGGTGGTACGCTGACGATCGAGGATGCCTTCGGCTACGGTTTCGATCACATCGCTCACTGTGCCGGTGCCGGACGGCCAACCTGTATCGACATGCCCAACGCCCTCGCCCGTGGTGTGCGCATGGCCTCCGACTTCCTGATGGCGCTCCAGCTGACCGGTGCGGCGCGCGCGGTCTCGGTCGCCAATCTGCAGCTCCGCCTGCCGGCGGTCGTGATCGGCGGCGGCCTCACGGCGATCGACACGGCCACCGAGGCGCTGGCCTACTACCCCGTCCAGGTCGAGAAGTTCCTCAGCCGTTACGAAACGCTCTCCGCCGAAATCGGAGAGGACGCCGTTCGCGCGGGCTGGAACGCCGAGGAGACGGAAATCGGCGACACGTTCCTCGAACACGCCCGTGCCCTTCGTGTCGAACGTACCGCCGCGCGGAACGGGAATCGCGAACCTCGCATTCTCGACCTGCTCGACGGCTGGGGCGGCGTCACCATGGCCTACAGGCGCGATCTCGTCGATGCGCCGAGCTACCGCCTCAACCACGAGGAGGTCGCGCTCGCCATGGAGGAGGGCATCCGGATTGCGCCGGGCCTGTCGCCCGTGGCGATCGACACCGACACACGCGGCCATACCGAAGCGATCCGCATGACCGATGGCGCGGGCGCAGAACACGTTCTTCCCGCACGCGCCGTTCTGGTCGCCGCAGGCACGCAGCCGAACACGGTGCTCGCGCGCGAGGATCCCGATCGTCTCGGCCTCGACGGCAGGTTCTTCCAGGCCCTCGATCTCGACGGCAACCCGGTCTCGCCCGAGCGGCTGGCCAAGCCGGTCGACACGCATGTCCTGATGCATCGCGCCGCCGACGGTCGGGCCGTGAGTTTCCACGGCGATCTCCACCCCAGCTTTGCCGGCAACGTCGTGAAGGCCATGGGCGGCACCAGGCGAGCCTACCCGGTCATCTCGCAGGTGCTCAGGCGGCTGGGGCCCCACGATGCCGTCTCCGACGACTCCTTCTTCAACCGGCTCGACGGTCGGCTGCTCGCCACCGTTGTCGCGGTCGAGCGGCTGACGCCGACCATCGTCGAGGTGGTGATCGAGGCACCGGCTGCCGCGCGCGCCTTCCGCCCCGGCCAGTTCTACCGCCTGCAGAACCACGAGCGCTTCGCACCCAGGGGAGCCGACGGCACGCTGCTCTCCATGGAACCGCTGGCCATGACCGGCGCGGCGATCCCGGTCGAGGGTGCGCAGGTCTCCGTGATCGGCCTCGAGATGGGCGGGTCGTCGGACCTCATGGCGCATCTGCATCCCGGCGAACCCGTCATCCTGATGGGTCCCACCGGCACGCCGACCGTGATTCCGTCGGACGAGACCGTTCTGCTGATCGGCGGCGGCCTCGGCAACGCCGTGCTGTTCTCGATCGGCAAGGCCATGCGCGAGGCAGGCTCCCGCGTGCTTTATGCCGCGGGCTACAGGCAGCTTGAGGACCGCTACAAGGTCGGGGAGATCGAGGCCGCATCCGACACGACGATCTGGGCCTGCGACGAGGCACCCGGCTTCACGCCGGGCCGTCCGGGCGACCATGCCATCGTCGCCAACATCGTCGAGGCCCTTGTGGCCTATCAGGAGGGCCGGCTGGGCGACAGGACGATCGACCTCCCGGACGTCGACCGTATCGTCTGCATCGGCTCCGACAGGATGATGGCCGCGGTGAAGTCAGCCCGCTTCGGCGTTCTGAAACCCTGGCTCAAGCCCGACCACATCGCGATCGGCTCCATCAACAGCCCCATGCAGTGCATGATGAAGGAGATTTGCGCCCAGTGCCTGCAGCCCCGGGTCGACCCCGGGACCGGCGAACGCCGGCCCCCGGTCTTCTCCTGCTTCAACCAGGATCAGGCGATGGACAAGGTCGACTTCGGCGGGTTGGGCGACCGGCTGGCGCAGAACGGCGTGCAGGAAAAACTTGCCGCGCTCTGGATCGACCGCACCCTGCGCGGCCTGGCCCTGCGCGACGCCGCGAAGGACGGTGCCTGCGGCGCGAACGGGCTCAGCCAGAAAAAATGAGCGCTGCAGAGAATATGGCTTGACACCCGCGCCTCGATTGGCCATACGCCCCAGTGTCAAAAACCCAGCGGGGGGTTAACCATGAACAAGTTGTCAAGCGTTGTTGCAAGTGTGCTCCTGATTGCAGGTGTTTCCGCCTGGGCTCAGGAGAGTACGACCGATCCCGCACCGCGCGTTGAAATCCAGCACGGTGCAGATGGTCGGGCAGCTACTCGGGAAACCGGTCGGAATGTAACCATCACCTCGCCCGTATATCGTCAGCAAGTCACCAACTTCGGCAGGATCGATACCGCCGTCGGTGCTGGCACTCTCGCAGCCCCGCAGGATCTCTCGGCCATGAGAGGCAGCATGACGGGATACGTGAGGATGAACTGGCACGCGGGCGGATTCGTCGCCGCCGATCGCGATATCATTGGCCATCTTCTGGTCGATGCCGATTTCAGTGCCGGTACGGTCACGACGTTTGCCGGCAATTTTCGTCAGTTCCGACGTTCCGGCGATCAGCCTGTGATCGGTGGCTGGAATGACCGTGGCAGGATTTACGGCACCCTTTCGGGTGGCGGAACCATCTCCCGAACGACAATTGCAAGCAAGCTGCAAGGTATTCTCGATGACGGTGGAGACAGGAACGTCGTCGTCAATGTCGGCATGTCAGGTCAGGTTTACGACAACGACGGTGCAACCCTGGTGCACGGGGACGTTACGGGACAGTATGACTTAACCAAACGTAACCGCCGCACAGGGGATAGCCGTGGCCCTGGACGGTACATAGAAAACGTGAGCGGTGAGTTTTTCGCCACCGCGAAGAGAAACGGTCGCGGGCCCGGTCTGGCCCTCGTCGCCGACAGGGGACCTAGGGTAAAGGCAACCATCGACCTGAGCAGGGACAGGTATCTCAGGCAAATCGGTAACTTCGCTTTGATCGATGCCGCCGTCGAATCTGGCCGTCTTGAAGCCCCGAGGTCTCTCCCGGCCGGGAGGGGCATCCTGACGGGTTATATGAGGACGGACTACTTTGCATCGTCGGAAGACGACATCTTGCCTGCCACCAGAAACTATCTCGTTGGCCGTCTCCTGGTGGGCGCCAATTTCGATGACGGTACGGTCAGGACATTTGCGGGCAATTTCCGCGAGTTTGTCGCCGGCAACCCCAGGGATCAACTGACCAGCCTGGACATTTCCCAAAGTGGTCTCGACACCAATTCTGACCACTGGCAGCAATACGTTTGGTCGGGCAGAGGTGAGGCGAAGAATGGCTGGAACGGTCGTGGCAGGATCTACGGGACCCTTTCCGGTGATGGAACCATCACTGCAACCGGGATTGCCAGCACCCTGGATGGCAAACTCAGTGACGGCAGAGTTGGTGACATAACCGTCGATGCCAACATGGCAGGCGGGGTTTACAGCAACGGCAACAAAATCCTGGTGCACGGAGATGTTACAGGAACCTACACGCCTGCGACCGAGAACAGCCTTAGAGGCAAAAAGAAGGCCTCAGGCAGAACAAACGTCAGGATCGCCAATGGAGCAGCGCCAGCACCTCTCACTCTCGGTGATGGCGACGGTGAGTTTTTCGCCATCCAGAATTACGACGTACTGCGGATTCTGAACGGTCTCAAAATCCCGTCCGGTACAGGTTCGACAATCAGGCCGCTCGCACATATCCGGCAAATCGACAATATGGGTTTCATCGATGCCGCTGTCGAGCATGGCCATCTTGAAGTCCCGGTTGCTCTCCCGGAGGGGGAAGGCACATTGACGGGATATGTCAAGGCTGACAATGCTTTCTCGGATCGCCGTGTCATTGGCAATCTCACGATCGATGCCGATTTCGGTGCAGGTACGGTCACGACATCTGCCCAGAATTTCCGCGACCCTCGCGGCGACGTGTCGGGAGGATTTCTTACGGGTACCGGAACGATCACGGCAACCGAGATCAACAGCGGCCTGAATGGTAAGATCTTCCTCGGGGCGTTGGGAGACCCCGACCGGAGGTCTACTACAGTCGACGGGACCATGGCAGGTAACGTGTACGATCACGCCGGGTCGTTGCTGGTACACGGAGACCTGACAGGAAACTTCAGGGAGGGCCCACGTCGCGGCCCTGATATCGAAGGCGGGGCGTTCTACGCTATCCAGAACGATCCCCAGAACTGAAGTGCGTTAAGGACGATTTCAGGCGGCATGGCCGCCTGAAATCCTCTGTGTCTCCCGATTCTGTGTCTCCCGATGCAGAGCGGATTGCCGCACCCGGCTGGAATCCCATCAGGTTCCAGCCGGGTGCAGTCCGTTCTGGCCCCCCGATGTTCTGGCCCCCCGATGTTCTGGCCCCCCAATGTCCTAGTCTGACAGGGATCGCAGAGGCAGGCCGCTGCTGCCCGCGCGCCGCGACGCCCGATGAAAAGACGCCTGACGACAAGCCGCCCGTCAGGGAGCCGACTCCCTGTTCGCTTGTAACCGGTGACATGTCGCAATGCTGTGGGTGGTCACAAACGTGACGTCTGGATCCAGGTGGATGCGCAGGCTTTTGACATTGTTCCCTCCCCGGAAGCAGCCCGGTCGCATCCGGCGACCGCTGGCATGGCACGCGAGGGCAGGGGAAGAGTCATGACGAATTCGCTTGCATCGGGATGGACGCGCCGCGGGGCGCTGGCCCTGGCTGCCGGCAGCATGGCTGCGGGCCTGCCGTGGCCTGCCCGATCCCAGGACATGACCTTCTTCCGTATTGCCACGGGCGGAACCGCCGGCACCTACTATCCCGTCGGCGCGCTGATCGCGAATGTCATCTCCAACCCGCCGGGCTCGCGCGCTTGCGAGGACGGCGGCAGTTGCGGCGTACCGGGTCTGGTGGCCACCGCACAGTCGTCCGAGGGGTCGGTCGCCAACATCGAAGCGATCGTATCCGGTCAGGTCGAATCGGGCTTCTGCCAGTCCGATGTCGTGTTCTGGGTCTACAACGGCACCGGCATCTTCGAGGGTGCCGCACCGAAGCGGAACCTGCGACTGATCGGCAGTCTCTATCCCGAGGTTGTCCAGATCGTCGTGCGCCACGATTCCGGCATCCGGTCGATCCCGGATATGGCCGGCAGGCGTATCTCGCTCGGTGCCGAGGGCTCGGGAACGCTGGTCGACGCGCGCATCATCCTCGACTACTTCGGGCTCTCCGACAGCGATATCGGGGCGGAGTACGTCAAGCACGGTCCCTCGGTGACCATGCTGCGCGAGGGCGACCTCGACGGCTTCTTCGTGATCGCGGGTTATCCCACCAATTCGGTGTTCGATCTCGTCCAGGACGGGATCGCCGAGGTCCTGCCGATCCCGTCCGGGGACGCCCTGCAGATCCTGATCGGCCATCCGTTCTTTTCGCTCTCGGCGATTCCGGAGGGCACCTATCCCGGCCAGGGTCACGCTTCGACACTGGCGATCGGCGCGCAGTGGATCGTCTCGCCCGATGTGCCCGACGATCTGGTCTATGGCATCGCGGCCGCACTGTGGCACGGGAACAGCCGGGCCCTGCTCGATTCCGGTCATCCCGCGGCCCGCCAGCTCAAGCTGGAAAATGCCCTGCTCGGCGCTTCGATCCCGCTCCATCCCGGGGCGCGTGCGTACTACGAAGAGGCCGGCCTCGATCTTGCGGACGTGCCGCTGCCGGTCGAAGGCGACGACATCGCCTGACACCTGAATTCTCTCGCCCGCCCGGCACCGTCGCGCGCTTCGGACCGGGGACACCGACACCTGCGCGACGCCCTTCGCCCACGTCTTCGCTCACGTCTTCGCCCGGATCTTCGCTCAGGTCGCGCTCGAGGCCGACCACAACGGGTGCGCATTTGCCGCGGCCATCAGGGTCTTCGTGTAGTCGGTCTGCGGTGCGTCGAAAATGGCGTCACTGGTGCCGCTCTCGACGACCTTGCCGTCCTTCATGACCATCACGTGGTGGCTCATGGCGCGGACCACGCGCAGGTCGTGGCTGATGAAGAGATAGGCGAGATCGTGATCCTTCTGGAGCTGGCGCAGCAACGCGACGATCTGGGCCTGCACCGACATGTCGAGCGCACTGGTCGGCTCGTCGAGCACGACGAAACGGGGGCGCAGCACCATGGCGCGGGCAATGGCGATGCGCTGGCGCTGACCGCCGGAGAACTCGTGCGGATAGCGGTCCATCATGGCGGGTTCCAGCCCGACCTCCTCCATCGCTTCGCCCACCAGTGTCCGGCGCCCGGCGTCGTTCCCGCCCATGCCGTGAACCCTCAGCCCTTCGCCGACGATATCCCTGATCGCCATGCGCGGGCTGAGCGAGCCATAGGGATCCTGGAAGACGACCTGGAGTTCCCGTCGCAGGGGGCGCAGATCGCTGAAATCGAGACCCTGCAGCGGCCGGCCGTCGAACGCGATACCCCCGTCGCTCGAAATCAGGCGCAGAATCGCCATGCCGAGCGTTGTCTTGCCGGAGCCCGACTCGCCGACGACGCCGACGGTCTCGCGCGGGCGCACGGAGAGGTCGATGCCATCGACCGCCTTCACATGGCCCTGCGTGTGACGCAGCACGCCGCGCCGGATCGGGAACCAGACCCTGAGATCGTCGGTTTCGACCAGCGTGCCGCTTCCTTCGGGCACGGGATCGGGCCTGCCGCGTGGCTCCGAGGCGATCAGGTGTCTGGTGTATTCATGCCGCGGGTTTTCGAAGACGGTCGCGACATCGCCCTGCTCGACAATGAGCCCGTCGTTCATCACGCACACCCGGTCGGCGAAGCGCTGCACGATCGTGAGGTTGTGGGTGATGAAGAGGATCGCCATGCCCATGCGTGCCTGGAGCGCCTTCAGGAGTTTCAGGATCTGGGCCTGCACGGTGACATCGAGTGCGGTGGTCGGCTCGTCCGCGATCAGCAGATCGGGTTCGTTGGCGAGCGCCATGGCGATCATCACACGCTGACGCTGGCCGCCCGAGAGTGTGTGCGGATAGTCGCGCAGGCGGTGCCTGAGATTGCCCAGGCCAACGAGCTCCAGCAGTTCACGCACCCGCTGCCGTGCCTGACCGCGCGCCATGCTCTTGTGCAGGATGAGCGACTCGGCGATCTGCCTCTCGATGCTGTGGAGCGGATTGAGCGAGGTCATCGGCTCCTGGAAGATCATCGAGACCCGGTTGCCGCGCACGCTGCGCAGCGTCTTCTCGTCCGCACCGATCATCTCATGGCCGTCGAACGCGATGGACCCCCTCGGGTGGCTTGCCATCGGCTGCGGCAGGAGCTGGAGCACCGAAAGCGCGATTGCCGATTTGCCGGACCCGGACTCACCGACGAGCGCCAGCGTCTCGCCTCTTTCGATTCCGAAGCTGACGCCACGCACCGCATCCAGGTGGCGGCCTTCGACGGTGAAGCGAATGGCGAGATCGTTGACCTCGAGCAGGGTCATGATGGCATCTTCCTCGGATCGAAAGCGTCGCGCACCGCCTCGCCGATGAAGGTCAGCAGCGAAAGCATCGCGGCCAGAACGACAAAGGCCGAAAGGCCGAGCCAGGGCGCCTGGAGATTGTTGCGGCCCTGGTTCAGCAACTCGCCCAGCGACGGCGATCCCGGAGGCATGCCGAGTCCGAGAAAATCGAGGCCGGTGAGGGTCGTGACGGAGCCGTTGAGGATGAAGGGCAGGAACGTCAGCGTGGAGACCATGGCGTTCGGCAGGACATGACGCACCATGATGACACGATCGGTGACGCCGAGCGCGCGGGCGGCCCGGACGTAATCGAAGTTGCGTGTGCGCAGGAACTCCGCACGCACCAGCCCGACCAGTGCGGTCCATGAGAACAGCACCATCAGGCCCAGAAGCGTCCAGAAGCTCGGTACGATCACGCTGGCGAGGATGATCAGGATGTAGAGCACCGGAATGCCGCTCCAGACCTCGAGCGCGCGCTGTGCCAGAAGATCGATCCAGCCGCCATAATAGCCCTGTACGGCACCCGCGGCGATGCCGATGACCGATGCGCAGAAGGTCAGGGCGAGGCCGAACAGCACCGAGATGCGGAAGCCGTAGATCAGCCGGGCCAGCACATCGCGGCCCTGATCGTCGGTGCCGAGCCAGTTGTCGGCCGACGGCGGTGACGGCGCGGGTGTCGGCAGATCGTAGTTGATGGTCTGGTAGCTGAACGGGATCGGCGGCCAGACGATCCAGCCGTCTTTCCCGGCGATGAGCTCCTGAACGAAGGGGTCGCGATAGTCGGCTTCGGTCTCGAAGTCGCCGTCGAACGCGGTCTCCGGATAGGCGACGAACACCGGGATATGGGGCGCGCCGTCGTACCAGACGAAGAGCGGCTTGTCGTTGGCGATGATCTCGGCCGGCAGGGTCAGGGCGAACAGGGCGACGAAGACCCGGAACGACCAGTAGCCCCGCCGGTTGCCCCGGAAGTTGGTCAACCGCCGCCGGTTCATCGGGTCGAGAGTGCGCAACAGGGCCATCAGCCGACGTTCCGGCTCTCGAAATCGATCCGCGGATCGACGACGACATACATGAGGTCCCCGATGAGGTTCATCAGCAGCCCCAGCAGGGTGAAGACGTAGAGGGTCGCGAACATCACCGGGTAGTCGCGATTGATCGCGGCCTCGTAGCCCAGCAGCCCCAGGCCATCGAGCGAGAAGATGATCTCGATGAACAGGGCACCGGTGAACAGGATGCCGACGATAGCACCCGGGAAACCGGCGATGATGATCAGCATCCCGTTGCGGAAAATGTGGCCGTAGAGCACGCGACGCCCGGTCAGACCCTTGGCGCGGGCGGTGACGACATACTGGCTGCGGATCTGATCGAGGAAGGAGTTCTTCGTCAGCATCGTCAGCGTCGCGAAGCCGCCGATTGCCAGCGCCGTCAGGGGCAGTGCCAGGTGCCAGAAGTAGTCACCGATCTGCTGCCACGTCGTCATGTCGTCGAAGCCCGGTGACGTCAGGCCGCGCAGCGGGAAGATTTTCCAGTAGGAGCCGCCGGCGAACAGCACGACCAGAAGGATCGCGAACAGGAAGCCGGGAATGGCGTAGCCCAGGACGATGGCACCGCTGGTCCAGACATCGAACCGGCTGCCGTCCCTTTGCGCCTTGGCGATGCCGAGCGGGATCGAGACAAGATAGACGATCAGCGTGGTCCAGAGCCCGAGCGATATCGAGACCGGCAGCTTGTCGATCACGAGATCGACCACGGCCTGATCCCGAAAGGCGCTGTCGCCGAAGTCGAGGGAGAGATAGTTTCCCATCATGAGCAGGAACCGTTCGACCGGCGGCTTGTCGAGGCCGTACATCCGTTCGAGTTCTTCGACGAACCCGTCGGGCAGGCCCTGCGCGCCGCGATAGAGGCTGCGGCCCTCGCCGCTGGTGTTCGAACCGGAACGGGACGCGAGCTCGGACGTGCTGCCGCTGACCCGCGCTGTCGCCCCGACATCAGCACCCTGCATCTGCGCCATGATCCGTTCGACCGGACCGCCCGGCACGAACTGGACGATCGCGAAGTTGATCGTCATGATCGCGAACAGCGTCGGCACGATGAACAGCAGTCGACGGACGATATAGGCGAGCATGATCGAAGAACTCCGGCGCGTATGACGACGAGCCGCTCTAGCCGTCTTCTTCCTCAAGCAGGGCGTCGAGTTCGGCCTGCTCCTCGGCGTCGATCCACCAGGTGAAGAAGACGATGCCGTCGTCGGGGATCGTCTCGGGATGGGCAAACTTGTCCCAGTAGGCCACGCGGTCATGGCGGCTGTGCCAGTTGGGAACGACATAATGGCCCGCGCGCAGCACGCGGTCGAGCGCCCGCGCTGCCGTCACCAGCGCGTCCCGGGTGTCGGAGAAGATGAGCGTCTCCACCAGGGCATCGACCGCCGGATCCCTGATGCCGATCAGGTTGCGGCTGCCTTCGATCCCGGCGGCCTCGGAAGTCCAGTATTCGCGCTGCTCGTTGCCCGGCGAACGGGACTGCCCGAAACTCGCGACGGCCATGTCGAAGTCGAAGGTCTCCAGGCGACGCTCGTACTGCGCGGCGTCGACGATGCGGATATCGACGCGCACGCCGAGGCGTTCCAGGTTGCGCGCAAAGGGCTGGACGATGCGCTCGAAGGCCGGCTGCACGAGGAGGATCTCGAAGGCCATGGCGTCGCCCTCCGGCCCGACCAGGACGCCGTCCTGCACGGTCCAGCCGGCGTCCTCAAGCAGCGCCTTGGCCTCGCGCAACTGGCTCCGGATGTTGCCGCTGCCGTCTGTGACGGACGGCATGGCGGGCTCGCCGAAGACCTCTGCGGGAAGCCGGTCGCGGAAGGGTTCGAGCAGCGCCAGTTCTGCCTCGCTCGGCATCCCCACGGCGGCGAGATCGGAGTTCGAGAAGTAGCTCGTGGTGCGAGCGTACTGGCCGTAGAACAGGTTCCTGTTCGACCATTCGAAGTCGAAGGCATGGCCCAGCGCCCGGCGCACGCGGGGATCGGCGAAGATCGCCCGGCGCGTGTTGAAGACGAAGGCCTGCATGCCGGTCGGGCGCTGGTGATGAAGTTCTTCCCTGACGATCAGACCGTTGTCGAAATCGGGTCCGTTGTAGGCCGTGGCCCAGCGCTTCGAGTTGTTCTCGATGCGGAAGTCGTACTGGTTGGCCTTGAACGCTTCGAGAGCGATGTCGAAGTCGAGATACTCGTCGTAGCGCACGGTGTCGAAATTGTTGAAACCGACGTTCACAGGGATATCGGCACCCCAGTAGTCCTCGACCCGCTCGTAGGTCACCGACCGTCCGGGATCGACGTCGATCACCCGATAGGGCCCGCTGCCGAGCGGCGGTTCCAGTGTCGTTTCGTTGAACACGCGGTCGGCCCACCAGTGTTTCGGCAGCACCTGCATCTGGCCCATGATCAGCGGCAGTTCCCGATTGCCCGGGGCGTCGAAATCGAAGCGCACCCAGCCGCCGCCGCCGTCGGTCGCGCCGACGACATTGGCGTAATAGGCAGCGTAGTAGGGATGGCCCTCGGTGGTCAGGGTCTCGAAGGTCCAGATCACATCCTCGACCGTGACCGGCATGCCGTCATGCCAGCGCGCTTCCGGGCGCAGCTTGAAGGCGACCCACGAGCGGTCCTCCGGCATGAGAATCTCCCCGGCCAGCAGGCCGTATTCGGAAAACGTTTCGTCAGACGCACTCTTCAGAAGGGTATCGTAGACTTGGCCCAGGCCCGGTGCCGCCTGGCCCTTGAGCGTGAAACCGTTCAGCGTGTCGAAACCGCCGAACGACCACATCCTGACGTCGCCGCCCTTGGGCGCATCGGGGTTGACATAGTCGAAGTGCGGGAAGTCGGCGGGATACTTGAGGTCGCCATAGATCGAGATGCCGTGGCCCCCCCGGATCTGTTCGTCCCGGATCTGTTCGTCGTATATCTGTTCGTCCTGTGCGGTCGCAGGCACGACAAGCAGCAGGCCGGCGAAAAGGGCGGTCAGGGCACGCATCGTCAATTCCTTTGGAAGAGCGGGGAGTTCGGGATCCTATCGTAGCGATTGCGGCGTTTTGTGCCACCGGCCGGGGCAAAAGATGGCGGAAGCGGTCACAGTCATGTCATCGGTCACGCGACAGCAGAGCCAGAGCCGGCTCCGGCATCGCGGGATCGCCCACCGGTGCCGCCGATGTCATCTGCCGCATCGCCTGCGACGAACAAGGATCCTGAGGTCAGACATGGCACGCACACCCGCGCGTCACCACCTTGAGGACCATCGAGCCGGGCACCATCGAGCCAGGGACTATTGAGCCAGGCACCATTCAGAAGGAACAACCGGGCATGACCGTGTTCACCACGCTCCGCCACACCGCGCCTGCCCTCGCCGCTGTCACCGTTCCGGCGCTGCCCGCCGCGGCGTCCGGTGACACCTGCGACAAGGCCTTTGAGGCGTACAATGAGGCATACAATGGTTCCGCGGAGCGTCTGAACGACGCCTGCGCCGCACTGACGGAATAGCGCCGATGGTCGATGACAGGGAGCCCAGGGGGCCAATCAACAGGTCGGTGCCGCCGGGTGACAACAGGGAACGGCTGGTCTGCAACGACTGCGGTTTCATCCTCTACGCCAACCCCAAGGTGGTGGTGGGCAGTGTCGCGCAGTGGGACGGCAGAATTCTCCTGGGTCGGCGCGCCATCGAGCCGCGCAGCGGTTTCTGGACCCTGCCCGCCGGTTACCTCGAGAACGGCGAGACGACCGAGCGGGGCGCCTTGCGCGAGGCGCGCGAGGAGACCGGTGCCGACCTGCGGCTTGATCGCCTGCTCGCCGTTTACAACATCCCGCGCATCGGCCAGGTGCAGGTGATCTATGCCGCGAGCCTGCTGTCACCGGAGATCGCCGCCCGGCAGGAAACGCTTGAGGTCGGGCTCTTCGCCTGGGACGACGTGCCATGGCAGGAGCTCGCCTTCCCGTCGGTCCACTGGGCGCTCAACCACTGGCGCGAGGCGCAGGACACCGGCGACATGACCGCCCGCACCAATCCGCCGGGCGACCTGGGCGAATTTGCCGCTTGACCCTCCTTGTCGTTTCGTGTTGTACTAGGGCTCTGGATAGTCTATATGAGGCGACACTAGAAACGGCAACTTAGGAGTATACCGATGCCAGCACTTCACGATTATCGGCTGTTCATAAGCCATGCTTGGACATATGGCGGAGCATATGACCGCATGATTTCCTTTCTTGATAATGCTAACAACTTCAAGTACAGCAACTACTCGGTACCCGTCAATAAGGCGTTCGAAGGAATGTCAAAACTCAGCTAGAGGAGCAGCTCAGACGTCAAATCAGGCCGGTTGAAGTCGTGATAATATTATCTGGCATGTATGTTTCTTACAGTGACTGGATTCAGTTTGAAATCGACTTTGCTGAATATCTCGGCAAACCGATCCTGGGCGTGCGGCCATGGAGTTCGTCAAGGATCCCCTCAGCGGTAACCCGTGCTGCGGATGAGATTGTGCGCTGGAACACCAGTTCTATCGTTGATGCTATAAGGAGGCTGGCGCGATGACAAAGATCACATATCCAGCCATTTATGAAGCTGCCGATAAAGGGTCGAAGTCGGCACAATCTTGGTACTTAACTCTGGTAAGATTTGAGTATTTGTTTCTGATTATCTTGGCCATACTTTCAATGGAGCTGTTTAACTCCGAATTGTATTATTTCGGCTTTGTTATGGTCCTGCTTACATCATTGGCAATTTTGTTCTGGATGTGGTTTCGAAAGCCCGAACAAGCATGGTACCGCTGCCGAGCTCTTGCCGAATCAATAAAGACCATAAGCTGGCGATACATGATGCGGTCAGAGCCATTCGAGGATGCTCAGAGCGTTAGCGTGCCACGATCTGAACTGCGGAATATACTCAAAGGCTTGCTGTACAATAACGAGAACCTCGGAGAACATATTATTCAGCGAGACGATCAGCTCGATCAAGTTACCCATGAAATGGACACTGTACGAGAGTCTGAACTCGAAAGACGCAAGCACATATACTTGGAAGAGAGAATTAAAGAACAGCGCCTTTGGTATACAAAGAAAGCTTCCAGTAACAAAAAGTCATACAAATGCTGGATGTGTTTTTGTGTGTTGATTTACGTCGCTGCTTTCTTCCTAATCATCTTGCGCGCTATGTACTGGGATGAAAGCTGGCAAATCTGGCCGTTGGAGCCTCTTATTGTAATCGCATCTGCGATTGTCGGATGGATTCAGATCAAGAAGTTCAACGAACTGACCGCAGCCTATACTTTGACTGCACACGAAATTGGATTCCTCCAAGCTGGAATAAGCGAAATTAACAATGAGAAAGAACTGTCAGATTTTGTGAATGAGGCTGAGCTCGCGTTCTCGAGAGAACATACCCAGTGGAAGGCCCGACAATCTAGCTAGCGTTGCCGGGCGCTACTGAACCTCGTCGATCCTGTCGACGATATGAGCGACGATGCCGTAGTCCCTGGCTTCCTCCGGACCCATCCAGTAGTTGCGGTCCGTGTCCTTCGCGACGCGTTCGATCGGCTGGCCGGTCTCTTCGGCAATGATGCGGTTGAGCCGGTCGCGCATCTTGAGGATTTCCCTGGCCTCGATGTCGATCTCGGTCGCCTTGCCGCCGATGCCGCCCATCGGCTGGTGCAGCAGAAAGCGCGTGTTGGGCGTGCAGTAGCGGTTGTCCTTCTCGGCCGAGAGATAGATGTGGGCGCCGGCGCTGGCGACCCATCCCGTGCCGATCGCCTTCACCGGGGCCGAAACGAAGCGGATCGTGTCGTGGATCGCATCACCCGATTCCACGTGGCCGCCGGGCGAGCTGATCATCAGCCTGATCGGCTTGTCGCTTTCCTCGCTCATGGCGATCAGCTGGCCGCAGGTCTCGCGTGCGGCCTTCTCGTCGATCTCCCCGAACAACAGGATCATGCGCGATTCGAAGAGGATCCTGGCCGCCGGACGGCTCCGGGGCTCCTTCTTCCCGGCCTTTTCGTCCTTGCCGTCGTCATCGTCGTCGTCGTCGGCAGCGTGGGGCAGGTCGAAATCGATCATCGGGGTGTCCTGATTGCGGCGAAATCTCAAGGCCCCACATAGGAGCCGCGCCAGCCGAATGCAAGCTGACTCAGGCGTCCTCAAGCTCCGCAAGCGGCAGGGAGACGCCGATCATGCAGTCGCGGGTGACGATGGAGGCGAGTGCGTCTTCGTCCCACCCCCCGGTGCCGGCGGGTCGGGCGGGCAGGACCATGTAGCGCATGTCGGCAGTGGAATCGTGGACCCGGATTTCGACGCTGTCGGGCAGATCGGTGCCGAACTCGGCCAGCACCTTGCGCGGTTCGACCGCGACGCGGGAGCGGTAGGCGCGTGCCTTGTACCAGGCCGGCGGGATGCCCAGGACGTAGCGCGGATAGCAGGAGCACAGCGTGCAGACGATGACGTTGTGGAGATTGCCGGTGTTCTCGACGACGATGAGTCGCGTCGGGCCGATCTCGAGGCCGAGCTCCCGCACCGCCGCACTGCCGTCGGCCAACAGACGTTGCTTGTAGGCCGGATCGGTCCAGGCGCGCGCAACGACCCGGGCACCACCGGTCGGCGAGATGGCATCCATGCGCTCGATCGCTCGGCGCTCGTCCTCGGCGCTGTAGACGCCCTTTTCGACCAGAAGTTCGCGCATGGCGCGGACCAGCAGCATGTGTTCGGTCTGACCGCCGGCGTCGTCGTCGGGCTGGAATGGGTGAGAATGCGCGTGGTCGCGGGTCTCGCTCATGACGCCTGCTCCAGCCAGTTCTCGTAGACTTCGACCTCGACCGTGTCGGCCGCGACCTCCGCGCGCGTGCCCCACAGGTGGCCCATGGTGAAGCGCACCCGGTAGAGCGGCTGGTCGGGCTTGCCGTCGCCGCCATGGCCCAGGGTCTCGGGGTTGCCGAATGTGCCGCAGATGCGCTCGACCACGCCGGTGCGGCCCTTGATGTAGTCGGGTGCGCGGTGGTGATGGCGCGGGTAGCGACGGACCACCGTGACCCGATCGCCGGGCGCGAAGCGCGGCCCGCTCATGATGCGGTCTCGCGCAGGGCGGCGATGCGCGCGGCGATCTCGTCCTCGGTGACGATGCCTTTCTCGACCATGACGGTGCGGATCGATTCGATCCAGCGCTCGTAGTAGCTCATGCGGTCGTAGGCATCGGGCGGCAGGCTTTCGATACCGCGGCGCAGCTCGTCGACACGCATCGCGCCACGCTGCGGGTCGGCCAGCAGGATGAGCATGGCATCGACCTGCTTTTCCCAGTGGGCCAGCGCATGTTCGTGGCGCTCGATCTCACCGGCCTCGCGGCCCGCGAGATCGTGATGGGGACGATAGGGTTCTTCAGTCATGGCAGGATCATGGCCCTTGCTACAGGATGCAGCAAGCAGCGCTTGCGCCGGCTATGGCGCGGGCCGGTCGAGCCCCATGAGCGAGCGGGCGAAGTCGTTGGCGTCGAAGGGCCGAAGGTCTTCGGCACCTTCGCCGACGCCAATGGCGTGGATCGGCAGGCCGAACCTGTCGGCCAGGCCGACAATGACGCCGCCGCGGGCCGAGCCGTCGAGCTTGGTCACGATCAGCCCGCTGACGTCGCACATGCCCCGGAAGGCTTCGACCTGGGCGTTGGCGTTCTGGCCCGTGGTGGCGTCGAGCACGAGGATGCGGTCGTGCGGCGCGGTTTCGTCGAGCTTGCCGAGCACACGCACGATCTTCTGCAGCTCGGCCATCAGGTCGTCCTTGTTGTGGAGCCGGCCTGCCGTGTCGATCAGCAGGATATCGGCGCCGTCCTCGCGCGCGGTCTCCAGTGCGCCATAGGCCAGGCCGGCCGCATCGCCGCCCTGCTTGCCCGCGACCACCGTGCAACCCGTGCGGCTGCCCCAGATCCGGAGCTGCTCGATCGCGGCGGCACGGAAGGTGTCGCCCGCGGCGAGCACGACCGTCTTGCCGTCGTCGACATGGTGCCTGGCGAGCTTGCCGATCGTTGTCGTCTTGCCCACACCGTTGACGCCCATGACCAGAACGACATGCGGTTTGTGCGCCGGATCGGGATTGAGCGGAACGGCGAGCGGTTCGAGGATCGTCGCGATGTGTTCGGCAAGGTCGCCGCGCACCTCCTCGTCGGTGACTTCCCTGTCGAAGCGCTTGCGCGCGAGCTCCGCCGACAAAGTCGCGGCCGTCGCGACGCCCAGGTCGGCGGCGATCAGCGCCTCTTCCAGTTCCTCGATCGCCTCGTCATCCAGCTTGCGTTTCGTGAAGATCGAGCCGATCGACTGCGTCAGGCGGTCAGACGAACGGTTGAGGCCCGCCCGCAGCCTCGAGAACCAGCCACCCTCGCTCATCGGGCCGCCTCGGCCAGCAGGGTCGTGCCGTCGCGTCCGGCGATGGTGAGACGGGCGAGCGTGCCGGCGGCAAGCCCGGTCGGTGTCGTGACCGGTGCGAAGTGTTCGCTGTGGCCGCGCCCCTCCGCTTCGACCAGGACATCGGCACCCTGTCCGATCCTGCCGTCGAGGAACGCGGCGACCGCACGGTCGCCCGCATCGCGCAGGCGTGCGGCGCGTTCCTTGCGCAGGGCCTTGTCGACCCCGGGCATCCGGGCAGCGGGCGTGCCGGGCCGTTCCGAATAGGGGAAGACGTGCAGCCACGTCAGGCCGCAGTCGGCGACATGCTGCAGGGTGTTTTCGAACATGGCGTCGGTTTCGGTCGGGAAACCGGCGATCAGGTCGGCACCGAAGACGGTTCCCGGCCTCAATGCGCGCACGGTCTCGCAGAACGCCACGGCCTCCGCGGGCCTGTGGCGCCGCTTCATGCGCTTGAGCACCATGGCATCGCCCGCCTGCAGGCTGAGATGGAGATGCGGCATCAGGCGCTCCTCCTCGGCAATGGCGCGCATCAGGGCCTCGTCGGTCTCGGCGATGTCCAGGCTGGTGACGCGCAGGCGGGGCAGTCCGGGCACCAGCTTCAGGATGCGGCGCACGAGATCGCCGAGGGTCGGGTTGCCCGGCAGGTCGTCACCCCATGAGGTGATGTCGACTCCGGTCAGTACGACCTCGCGATAGCCTGCTTCGACCAGGCCCCGGATTTCCTGCACCACCGCGCCGGCGGGCACGCTGCGGCTCGGCCCGCGGCCATGGGGGATGATGCAGAAGGTGCAGCGATGGTCGCAGCCGTTCTGGACCTGCACGAAGCTGCGCACCCGGTCCTCGAAGCCGTTCGGCATATGGGCGGCGGTCTCGCGCACCTCGGCGATGTCGTTGACGCTGATCCGCCCGGTCGCCGGTGCGCTCCAGGTCTCGGCCTGGAGCTTCTCGATGTTGCCCACCACCCGGTCGAGCTCCGGCAGAGCGGCCCAGGCTGCGGGGTCGATCTGCACCGCGCAGCCGGTCGCCACGATCGTGGCGTCGGGGTGTTCGCGGCGTGCGCGGCGGATCGCCTGGCGCGCCTGGCGTTCCGCCTCGGCGGTCACGGCACAGGTGTTGACGACGATCGTGTCATGATCGTCGGCGTCTTTCAGATGGCCGCGGATAACCCCGGTCTCATAGGCGTTGAGGCGGCAGCCGAAGGTCAGGACATCGCCCATCTCGATTCGTCCTCAATCCGCCAGATAGGGTGCCAGTGTGCCCTCGTAGGCCAGGGTGGCCGGTCCGGCCATCAGGACGTGACCGTCGTCGCGCCACTGCATGGTGAGATCGCCACCGGGCAGCGTGACGGTGACGGCGCGTTCCGTCAGGCCGCGCCTGACGCCCGCGACGGCAATGGCGCAGGCGGCCGAACCGCAGGCCAGCGTCGCGCCGGCGCTGCGTTCCCAGACCCGGGCCCGGACGCGGGTCGGGCTTTCGACCGTGCAGAAGCTGATGTTGGCGCGTTCGGGCAGCATCGCGCTGTGCTCCAGCGCAGCGCCGGTGACCGCAAGATCGACCGCGTCGCAATCGTCGACGAAAAGCACCGCATGGGGATTGCCCATGTTGACGCAGACGGCGGGTTCCGGCGCTTCGGGACCCAGATCGACATGAAGCGTGTCGTTCTCGGTCGCCAGCGGGATCTCGCGCCAGCCGAGCCTGGCCTTGCCCATGTCGACATCCACCATGCCGGTGCCGTTCATCTGGCTCGGCAGCACACCCGCCACGGTCTCGACGTCGATGGCGTTGCGCCCGGTCTCGTCCATGACCAGACGGGCGACGCAGCGCGTGGCATTGCCGCAGGCCTCGGCCTCGCTGCCGTCCGGGTTCCAGATACGCATGAAGACGTCGCCACCGGCACTGGGCTCGATCCGGACAAGCTGATCGCAACCCACGCCCAAGCGTCGGTCCGCGATCGTGCGGATCGCGCCCGGTGTCAGCGGGATGTCACGGCTCCTGGCATCGACGATGACAAAGTCGTTGCCCAGCCCGTGCATCTTGAGAAAAGCGAGGCCGTTCATGGCGCGCTGTCCCGGATCATCACGGATTATCACGGATCATCACGAATTATATAGGCCCGCACCGTGCAGCCGTCCAACCTGTCAGAACTCGCAGATGTCGCCAATCTCGGCCCAACGCCGTAACGCGGCATCGTGTCGGTTGCCCCATCCGGACGACCGTGGTCTTGTCCGTGTCCCCACGAAGGGCCCCGTCATGACCACGCTCAACCGTCTTCCCATTCTGGAACGCCGCCGCATTCAGGCCGAGGTGATCAAGCCGATCTATGAGTCGCTCAAGACGGAGGTCGGTGAGGAGACCGCCAAGCGCATCATCGGCAAGGCGATCATCGAAGCGGCGATCGACGAGGGGAAACGTTTTGCCGCCGACCACGGCAGTTCCGGTGGGATCGACGGTTTCGCCTCGTTCCAGCATCTGTGGGACGCCGACGGTGCGCTTGAGAGCGAGGTGACAAAACACACCGAAGACGAGTACGTCTACAAGGTGACGCGCTGCCGCTACGCCGAGATGTATCACGCGATGGGCGTGGGCGAGATCGGCTTCCAGCTTTCGTGCAACCGGGATGCGACCTTCGTGGAGGGCTACGACCCCCGCATCAAGCTGACACGCACGCAGACGATCATGCAGGGGGCCGACTACTGCGACTTTCATTACCGGATGACGGGAGAGGACTCGTGAGTTTGAGACGTGTGGCTTGTCCGGGTGCGTCGCTGCTGCCGGGTGCCTGCAGCACTGGCGATGCGCCGGGCCGTGGGATCCGGCGGCCTCGGCAGCCGCATCCTGTCGGTCTGCGGTGAGGGCGGTGCGTCGGTTTCTTTCACGATGCGTAGGTCGCGCGGAAGGGATGGCGCGCACCTTGACCTGTATCAGGCAGCGCGATAGGGCAAAACGTCATGGAGGCACCATATCGTGAACTCCTCGACGCCAGGCTGCGCTCCGGACATACCGCCTCATGTTCGATAATCTCTCCGACCGCCTCGAGGGCATCTTCGACAGGCTCAAGCGCAAGGGTGCGCTGAAGGACGAGGACGTCAGCGCCGCCCTGCGCGAGGTTCGCGTCGCACTGCTCGAAGCCGATGTCGCGCTGCCGGTGGTGAAGGACTTCGTCAACGCGGTCAGGGAACGCGCGATCGGCCAGGCGTTGATGCGCGGCGTCAATCCCGGCCAGCAGGTGGTCAAGATCGTTCACGATCACCTGGTCGAGACGCTGGGTGCGGAGGCCACTGCGCTCAATCTCCAGGGCAACCCGCCGATTGCGATCATGATGGTCGGTCTGCAGGGCTCTGGCAAGACGACCTCGACGGCCAAGATCGGCCGCTGGCTGCAGGGCCAGGCGGGTGGCAAGAAGGTCCTGATGGCCTCGCTCGATGTGCGCCGCCCGGCCGCTCAGAAGCAGCTGGCGGTGCTGGGCGAGCAGACCAACGTCCCGGTGCTCGACGTGATCATGGGCGAACTGCCCGTGCAGATCGCGCGTCGCGCGATGGACCGGGCGCGCAAGACCGGAGTCGATGTGGTCCTGCTCGACACGGCCGGCCGGCTCGCGATCGATGAAGAGCTCATGGCCGAAGTGGCCGAGGTCGGCAAGGCGGCGCAACCGCAGGAGACCCTGCTCGTCACCGACGCGATGACCGGCCAGGACGCGGTCAACGTCGCCAGCGCTTTCAAGGAGAAGGTCGGCGTCACCGGCATCGTCATGACCCGGGTCGACGGTGACGCGCGCGGCGGTGCCGCGCTTTCGATGCGCGCGGTCACCGGCTGCCCGATCAAGCTGCTGGGCACGGGCGAGAAGCTCGACGCGCTCGAGGCCTTCCACCCCGACCGCATCGCGGGCCGCATCCTGGGTATGGGCGATGTCGTCAGTCTGGTCGAAAAGGCCGCCGAGACGATCGAGCAGGAGGATGCCGAGCGCTTCCAGCGGAAGTTCGCCAGGGGCCAGAAGTTCGACCTCGACGATATGTGGGCCCAGCTCAAGCAGCTCAGAAAGATGGGCGGCATGGGCGGTTTGCTGGGTCTGCTGCCCGGCGTCGGCAAGGCCAGGAAGCAGATGGCGGCCGCCAGGGTCGACGACAGCATGCTCAAGCGGCAGGAAGCGATCCTGTCGTCGATGACGCCCAGGGAACGCGCCGACCCCCGCATCGTCCACGCCAGCCGCAAGAAGCGTATTGCCGCCGGCTCCGGCACCCAGGTGCAGGAGATCAACAAGCTCCTGAAGCAGTTCCAGGAGATGAACGGGATGATGAAAAAGGTCCGCAAGATGGGCAAGAAGGGCCAGCTCCCGCCCGGCATGGAGATGCCCGGCATGGGCGGTCCCGGTGCCGGCGACATGCCCAGCGAAGCCGATCTTCGGAAAATGGCCCAGGGTCTGAAACTGCCGCCCGGCATGAAGTTCTAGGGGCTGCCGCTTTCCCGTTGTGTCATCCCGGACACCGCCCGAGGGGCCGCCGATGCGGAATACCGGCTCTCGTTACACACGTCCGGCAAGGCGAGGCGTCATGAGCGCCGTCACGATGACCGTTCTCATCGCCCATCCCCGTCGCCGTCGAGCACGACGAATTCTTCCCGGCCCGCATGGTGATGCCGCTTGGCACTGCCGCCCGGCCCGGGCTCGGCCCGGATCGGATGCCACATCAGGTCGGTGTTCTCGCCCTCGATGGCGGGACAGGGCTGCCAGTCGCATGTCTTCCGGTTGACGACGATACGGCCGTCGACATTCCACTCAGGCGTCATGACGCCTTGCTCCGGTTCTCGGCCATCAGGCAGGCCATTTCGAACATCAGGTTGGCAACGTTCACAAAGGTGATGCCGATCGGGTCGTGCGGCGGCGAGACCTCGCAGATGTCGCCGCCCACGGCGTTGATGCCGCGGAAACTGCGCAGGATCACCTGCATGTCGCGCATGGCGATCCCGCCGGGCTCGGGCACACCGGTGCCCGGGCAGTCGCGCGGGTCGAGCCCGTCGATGTCGATCGTGAGATAGCAGGGCTGGTCGCCGATCACCTCGAGCGCCAGTTTGATGAACGCCTCGCGCCCCATCGTTTCGTATTCGTCCATCGGCACCATGGTGATGCCGACTTCGTTGCCGTAGCCGATGTCGTCGTCGCCGTAGCGGGTGCCTCTGAGACCCACCTGGATCGTACGCCTGGGATCGATCAGACCTTCCTCGACGGCGCGGCGCACGAAGGTGGCGTGGTTGATCTTCGTGCCCATGAAGTCGTCGAAGGTGTCGGCGTGGGCATCGACATGAAAGAGACCGAGCGGGCGGTCCCTGGCAATGGCACGCAGGATCGGCAGTGGCACGGTGTGGTCGCCACCGACCGACAGCGGCCATGCGCCCGCCGCATGGACCTCTTCATAGAAGCCCTGGATCATGTCGCAGCTTTCCTCGACCTTCATCGGGTGGCTCGGTGCGTCCCCGACATCGGCGATGTTGCAGAGCCGGAAGGGTGCCACCTTGGTGGCCGGGTTCACCGCGCGAATCAGGCGGCTCGCCTCGCGGGTCACAGCCGGCCCGTGGCGTGCGCCCGGGCGGTAGGTCGCGCCGAGATCGAAAGGCACGCCGGCAAGTGCGATGTCGATATCGGGGCCGATCGGATGGCGCCGGGAGCGCATGAACGTGGCCGGTTCCTGGTAGCGCGGCGTAACGCCCGAATCGAACGGCTTGAAATCACCCGGACCCGACATGCAGTTCTCTCCCTTGTCGTCGCGATTGCACGTGTCTGGTAGCCTGGCAGTCGGTGGCTGGCAACGCCCGGAACCCCGTTGATTCCGGGCTTGCCAAACGGCTTTGCGGGCACTATGGAGCGTGCCCCATATCCCAAGGTTTCAAGACGCGCTGCCGTCGGCGGCGACCGCCCCCGAAAAATTCAGACGGGACGGTGCCGAAGCAGGCACGTGACACGAAGGACTGACTGTCGATGTCGTTGAAGATTCGCCTGTCTCGTGGCGGGGCCAAGAAACGCCCCATGTACCGCATCGTCGTCGCCGATTCGCGTTCCGCGCGTGACGGCCGCTTTATCGAGCGCATCGGCCTCTACCAGCCTCTGCTGCCGGCCGATCATCCCGAGCGTCTCACCATGGATCTGAATCGGGCGAAGCACTGGCTCAGCCAGGGCGCGACGCCTACCGACAGGGTGGCCATTTTCCTGGCCAATGCCGAGATCATTCCGATGCCCGAGCGCACCAGGGGTTCGGGCAAGCAGAAGGCTCGCGAGGCCGAAGCGGCCGCGAAGGCCGCCGAGGAAGCTGCTGAAGCTGCCGAGGCGGAGGCTGCGGCCGCTGCTGAGGCCGCCGAGGCCGAAGGCGATGCCGCTGTGGAAGGCGGTGAGGGCGATGCCGAGGAGAACGCCTCCTGAGGCGTCGACGGCGGACCCGAAGGACTGGATCTGCCTTGCCATAGTCGGGGCACCCAAGGGCGTCCGTGGTGCCATGCACCTGACCTGCTTCAACGAGAACCCGGCCGAGATTGCGTCGTTCAACCCGCTCCATGCCGGCCCGAACGGCAGACCCCTTGATGTGTGCGTGATCGCAACGCCGAAACCGGGCCAGGTCGTCGTCAGGATCGACGGCACGGCCGACCGTGATGCGGCAGCGGCCATGAACGGCACCAGGCTCTACGTTCCGCGCAGCAGGATGCCGGACACCGCTGAAGACGAGTTCTACCACCACGACCTGATTGGCCTCCGGGTCGATCACGCCGACGGCCGCGAACTGGGAACGGTGAAGGCTCTCTTCGACCATGGGGCAGGCGACGTGATCGAGATCCTGGATACGGCAAGGCGCGATTCGTTTCTGATGCCGTTCACCCGCGAGAACGTGCCGGTGGTCGACCTTGATGGCGGACGAATCGTGATCGATCCACCCGCGGGGGTGCTCGACGATGCCTGAATCGGCAGCGAATCCGTGGTCCGTGACGGTGCTGACGCTGTTTCCGGAGATGTTTCCGGGACCGCTGGGCGCATCGCTGCCGGGAAAAGCGCTGGAATCGGGTCTGTGGGCGCTGGAAACGGTGGACATTCGGGATTTTGCCGGTAATAAGCACCGCACCGTTGATGACGCTCCCTTCGGCGGCGGGCCCGGCATGGTTATGCGGCCCGACGTTCTGGCCAGGGCCATTGATGCCACGGCCACCGGAGGTGAGGACGAAGCGCTGATCCATCTCTCGCCACGCGGCGCCCCGCTGAACCAGGCGCGCGTGCGTGATCTTTGTGCGCTACGCCGTCTGGTGCTTGTGTGCGGCCGCTTCGAGGGCGTGGACGAGCGTGTGATCCAGGCGCGGGGGCTCGAAGAAGTCTCGATCGGCGACTATATCCTCTCGGGCGGCGAACCGGCGGCGGTCGTGCTCATCGACGCCTGCGTCCGGCTCTTGCCGGGGGTTGTCGGTGCGCCCGACGGATTGGCGGACGAGAGTTTCGAGACCGGTCTGCTCGAGTATCCGCACTACACGCGGCCCAATCCCTGGGACGGGCGCGAGGTGCCGGATGTGCTTCTGTCGGGACACCACGAGCGGGTGCGGCAATGGCGGCACGAGCAGGCCGAACGGATAACCCGGAAGCGCAGGCCCGATCTCTGGCGGCGCTACCGACGTGCAAGGACGGTGGACGACGAGTAACGGCTGCATGCCGGCGGAGGACGCAACGATGAACATTCTCGAGAAGATCGAGCAGCAGCAGATCGAACAGCTCACGGCTGAGAAGACCATTCCGGACTTCGGCCCCGGCGACACGGTGCGTGTCGCGGTGCGCGTGGTGGAAGGCACCCGCGAGCGTATTCAGAACTACGAGGGCGTGTGCATCGCGCGGAAGAACCGGGGTCTGAACTCCTCGTTCACCGTGCGCAAGCTCTCCTATGGCGAAGGTGTCGAGCAGGTCTTTCCGCTCTATTCGTTGCGCATTGCCGAGATCAAGGTCGTGCGCCGCGGCGACGTGCGTCGGGCCAAGCTCTATTACCTGCGTGGCCGGACCGGCAAGGCGGCCCGTATCGCCGAGAAGCGCGACGACCGCGGCCGCAAGGCTGAAGCCTGAGCTCCTTTGCGGGACCGTGTGCCCCCCACCGGGGGCGGTGAGGACGCCAGTCCCGTTCGCGGTCCGGGACCCGGATGGGAACTGACATGACCACGCCCAAGACGCTCTACGACAAGATCTGGGAGAGCCATGTCGTCGCCGACAACGGCGACGGCACCGTGCTGCTCTACATCGACCGCCATCTCGTGCATGAGGTGACGAGCCCGCAGGCCTTCGATGGCCTGCGCACGGCCGGGCGCTCTGTGCGGCGTCCTGGCGCGACGCTGGCCGTCGCTGACCACAACGTGCCCACGACCGACCGCAGCAAGGGTATCGATGACGAGGAAAGTCGCATTCAGGTCGAGACCCTGACGGCGAACTGCGAGGAGTTCGGCATCGAACTCTACGACATGAACGACCCGCGCCAGGGCATCGTTCACATCGTCGGACCCGAGCAGGGCTTCACCCAGCCGGGCATGACCATCGTCTGCGGCGACAGCCACACCGCGACACACGGCGCCTTCGGCGCGCTCGCGTTCGGTATTGGCACGTCCGAGGTCGAGCACGTGCTCGCCACGCAGACGCTGGTTCAGCATCGCTCGAAGAACATGCGTGTCACCGTCGACGGTGGCCTGCCGCTCGGCGTCACCGCCAAGGACGTGGTGCTCGCGATCATCGGGACTATCGGCACGGCCGGCGGCACGGGCCATGTCATCGAGTTCGCCGGATCGGCCGTGCGCGGCCTGACCATGGAAGGCCGCATGACGGTCTGCAACATGGCGATCGAAGGCGGTGCCCGCGCCGGCCTGATCGCGCCCGACGAGACCACGATCGCCTATCTGAACGACCGGCCGATGGCGCCTCGGGGCGACGACTGGGACAAGGCGGTCGCATGGTGGCGTTCGTTGCCGTCCGACCCCGGTGCCACCTACGACCGCGAGGTCGAATTGCTGGCCTCCGACATCGAGCCGCAGGTGACCTGGGGCACCAGCCCGGAAAACGTGCTGCCGATCTCGGGATCCGTACCCGATCCCGCAAACGCGCGCGACAAGGACCATCGTGCGGCGATTGAACGTTCGATGGCCTACATGGGCCTGGAGCCCGGCACGCGGCTGACCGACATCCCGATCGACCGCGTCTTCATCGGCTCCTGCACCAATGGACGCATTGAGGACCTGCGGGCCGTGGCGCAGGTGGCCGAGGGCCGCAAGGTGGCCGACGGCCTCCATGCCATGGTGGTTCCCGGTTCCGGCCTCGTGAAGAAGCAGGCTGAGGAGGAAGGCATCGACCGCATCCTGATCGAGGCCGGCTTCGACTGGCGCGAGCCCGGCTGTTCCATGTGTCTCGCCATGAACGCCGACAAGCTCAGCCCCGGCGAGCGCTGCGCCTCGACCTCGAACCGCAACTTCGAAGGCCGTCAGGGTCGTGGCGGCAGAACCCATCTGGTGAGCCCGGCCATGGCCGCGGCCGCCGCGATCAGGGGTACGCTGACCGACGTGCGCCAGATGGCCGACTAAGAGGAGGCTGCGATGAAAAAGTTCACCCGCCTCGACGGCATTGCCGCGCCGCTGCCGATGATCAACGTCGACACCGACATGATCATCCCGAAGCAGTATCTGAAGACGATCAAGCGCACCGGCCTCGGCACGCATCTGTTCGATGAGATGCGCTACAACGACGACGGCAGCGAAAAGCCGGACTTTGTGCTGAACCGCGAGCCCTATCGCTCGGCCGAAATCCTGATTACCGAAGACAACTTCGGCTGCGGCTCGAGCCGCGAGCACGCGCCCTGGGCCCTGGCCGATTTTGGTATCCGCTGCATCATTGCGCCGAGCTATGCCGACATTTTCTTCAACAACTGCGTCAACAACGGGATCCTGGCAATCGAGCTGCCGAACGCCCTGGTGCACGAGCTGCTGAAGGAAGCCGGGGAGAGCGGCCCCAACGCACGCTTCTCTGTCGATCTTCATGCCCAGACCATCACGCGTACCGACGGTTCGACCAGCGCCTTCGACATCGAGCCCGAGCGCAAGCATCGCCTGCTGGAGGGGCTCGACCCCATCGGCTTGAGCCTGCAGAAGGAGGCGGACATCTCCGCCTATGAAGCGAAGACGGGCGAGGATCGTCCGTGGCTCTGAGTCGTCGGCATATCAAGGGCTGGCGGCACTACCAGAAGCACGGGAAGCGCAACCGAAGCGGAAACGCGGGGACTGCGATGAACGCCAACAAGAAGCTCCTCATGTTGCCTGGCGACGGGATCGGTCCCGAGGTCACGGCAGTCGTCGGTCGCGTGATCGCGTGGTTCGGCAAGCGCCGTGAGCTCAGTTTCGACGTCGAGGAGGGCCTGATCGGTGGCGCGAGCTACGACGTGCACGGCACGCCGCTGACCGATGAGACACTGGAGCAGGCCAAGGCCGCCGATGCGGTCCTGCTGGGTGCGGTCGGTGGTCCGAGGTGGGACGACATCGATTTTTCGCTCAAGCCCGAGCGCGGCCTGCTGAGGATTCGCAAGGAGATGGGGCTCTTCGCCAATCTCCGTCCCGCGGTTGTGTTTCCGGCACTGGCCGAGGCCTCGACGCTCAAGACCGAGATCGTCTCAGGCCTCGACATCATGATCGTGCGCGAACTCACCGGCGGCATCTATTTCGGCGAGCCGCGCGGCATTGAGGACCTGGGCAACGGCGAACGCAGGGGTTTCAACACGCTGGTCTACACGACCTCGGAGATTCGCCGTGTCGGCCGTGTCGCTTTCAATCTCGCGTGCAAGCGCCAGGGGCGGCTGTGCTCGATCGACAAGGCCAACGTCATGGAATCGACCGTGCTGTGGCGCGAGGAGATGACGAGGCTGGGCGCCGAGGAGTTCCCCGACGTCGAGCTCTCGCACATGTATGTCGATAACGCGGCCATGCAGCTCGTGCGCGACCCGAAGCAGTTCGACGTCATCGTCACCACCAACATGTTCGGCGACATCCTGTCCGATTGCGCGGCCATGCTGACGGGTTCGCTCGGTATGCTGCCCTCGGCTTCGCTGGGTGCCGGGCAGGGCGGTTTGATCCCCGCTCTCTACGAGCCGGTCCACGGTTCCGCGCCCGATATCGCCGGCAAGGACCTCGCCAACCCGCTCGCCACCCTGTCGAGCTTCTCGATGATGCTGCGCTACAGCTTCGATCTTCAGGAGGATGCGGACCTGATCGACAACGCCGTCGCCAACATCCTGGCGAGCGGTCTGCGCACAGCCGACATCATGCAGGACGGCAAGGCCAGGGTCTCGACCAGCACCATGTCGGACGCGCTGATCCGCGAACTGGACAAGCAGGCCGCGTGAGCGTAGAGAACGCGCCATCATGATTCGTGCAGCCAAAATGATCACGGCACACCGCCCGGCAAAGGCCGGCGCGGATACAACCGGCTGCACGAAAACCACCACCGCCACGATCAAGGCAGGCTGACCCCGCGGCCCGTTCAGCCTGACGAACGTGTTTGAACCGAGGGGCCGCAAGGCCCTTTTTTGTTGTCCTTGTGAGAGCCGTCGGAGAGCCCATATCAGCGGTACCGACGGGTATGGAGAAGACGATGGGTTACAAGGTTGCGGTCGTCGGCGCTTCGGGCGCCGTGGGTGGCGAGATGCTGTCGATCCTTGCCGAGCGAAACTTCCCGGCCGACGAGGTCGTCGCGCTCGCGTCGTCGCGTTCGATCGGGCGCGAGGTGTCCTATGGCGATGCCACCCTCAGATGCCAGGACCTTGAGACCTACGACTTCAAGGGCACCGACATTGCGCTGTTTTCTCCCGGTGCGAAGGTTTCCGACATCCACGCCCCGCGTGCCGCGGCAGCCGATTGCATCGTGATCGACAACACATCGCGCTTCCGCTACGACGAAGACATCCCGCTCGTCGTGCCCGAGGTGAATCCGCATCACCTGGAGATGTTCGAGAACCGCTACATCATCTCGAACCCCAACTGCTCGACGATCCAGATGCTCGTTGCGCTCAAGCCCCTGCACGATCTCGCGACGATCAGGCGCGTCATCGTGGCGACCTATCAGGCCACGGGCGGGGCCGGCAAAAAGGGTATGGACGAGCTATACGAGCAGACCAAGAAGAAGTTCTGGAACGAGAGCTACGAGCCCGATGTCTTCCAGAAGGAAATCGCCTTCAACTGCATCCCCCATATCGATGTCTTCATGGACGACGGCTCGACCAGGGAGGAGTGGAAGATGGTGACGGAGACGAAGAAGATTCTCGATCCCGCCATCGCCGTGCACGCGACCTGCGTGCGTGTCCCGGTCTTCGTCGGCCATGCCGAGGCGATCAACATCGAGTTCGAGAACCCGCTCTCGGAAGACGACGCTCGCGAGCAGCTCATGGACTCCGACGGCGTCATCGTCTTCGACGAGCGCGAGGCCGGTGGCTACGTCACCCAGAAGGACTGCGCCGGCGAGGACGCCGTCTACGTCAGCCGCCTGCGTCAGGACCCGACGGTTGAGCACGGCCTCGCCCTGTGGGTCGTCTCCGACAACCTGCGCAAGGGTGCGGCGCTGAACGCCGTCCAGATCGCCGAGGAAATGGACCGCTGCCACCTCCAGGGCGCGCTCGACAGGGCGCGCTGATCAGACGATCGGTTCGATCGCGACAGGTTCGCTCGGCCGCTCGATCTCGCTCCGCGCCGCCACCAGCGCCAGTTCCGGCAGGCCGAGTTCGACTGTGCGGCGCATGACCCCGTGGGTTGCGCTGATTGCGTGCGCCAGGGCGTCGGGCAGGGGTGCGCCCTTCAGCGTCGCTGCGGTGAAGATGGCAGCGACGAGGTCGCCGGCGCCGTCGACCGGCACGTCGAGGCGGCCGACGGCGGTCTGCCAGGCACCCGTCGGATCGACGGCGACGACGGGGATGGTGTCGGGGAAGCCGGCACGGGCTTCCAGCGATGTGACGACCACCGTCTTCGGGCCCATCTCCTGCACTTCTCGGGCGGCCTGCAGTGCCTCCGGGATCGTGCCGATGGTGCGGCCTACCATGAACTCGAGCTCCATGTGGTTGGGGAAGAGGATATCGGCCTGGGGCACGATGTGATCCCTGAGATACTCCGGCACGCCGGGCTGCACGAAGAACCCGTCCTCGTTGCCCATCACGGGATCGCAGGCATAGAGCGCATCCGGGTTCGCGGCACGCAACGTATCAAGGGCATGGATTACCACCGCGCCCAGTTCAGCGCCGCCGATGAATCCTGTCAGCATGGCCTGGCAGTCGTCGAGGCCGCGTGCGGCGACGCCGTCGACCAGGTCGCGGATCCAGTCGAGGTCCAGCGCACGGCCCGTGAACTCCTTCCAGCCCAGGTGGTTGGAGAAGACGACGGTCGGAATTGCGTCGACCTCGTAGCCCAGGAGCTGGAGCGGCAGAGTCGCGGCGTTGAGCCCGACGTGGCCGCGCGCGACATGCGACTGAATGGTGAGAATGTCCATGAGCCTTCGGCCCTCCTGCGGTTGCCCGCTCCGGGGCCGCGACTATAGTACGGCCGCAAAACGACACGACAGGGGATGCTTCATGCCGCGCACGATCCGGCCACGACGCAGCGTGCTCTACATGCCGGGCTCGAACGCCCGGGCGCTGCAGAAGGCCAGGACGCTCAATGCCGACGGTCTGATCTTCGACCTTGAGGACGCCGTGGCGCCGGACGCCAAGGAACATGCGCGCCAGCAGGTCTGCCTGGCCGTGAAGGGCGGCGGCTACGGCGAACGCGAGATCGTCATCCGCGTCAACGGCATGGCGACGCCCTGGGGCCGCGACGACATCGTCCAGGCCTGCCGTTCGGGCGCCCACGCGCTTCTGCTGCCCAAGGTCGAGGGCGCGGGTTACATCCGCGAGGTGCTCTCGATCATGGACGTTGCCGGTGCACCGGAGAACATGGCCGTCTGGTGCATGATGGAAACGCCGCTCGCCATGCTCCATGCCGAGCGCATCGCCGCCGCGAGCCCGCGCATCGGTGCCCTGGTCATGGGCACGTCGGACCTCACCAAGGATCTCACCGCCCAGCACACCCGCGATCGCCTGCCGATGATCACCAGCCTGGGCATCTGCATGCTCGCCGCGCGCGCCTTCAACATCTCGATCCTGGATGGGGTCCACCTCGACCTCGGCGACATGGATGGGTTCGAGGAGATCTGCCACCAGGGCCACAACATGGGCTTCGACGGCAAGACTCTGATTCATCCCAGGCAGATCGCCGCCGCCAATGACGTGTTCGGTCCGACCGATGACGAGGTCGTACGGTCGCGCCGGATCATCGATGCGCACACCGAGGCAGCCGAGCAAGGCAAGGGCGTGGTCGTCGTTGACGGCAAGCTGATCGAGAACCTGCATGTCGCCGAAGCCAAGCGCATTCTGCAGCTGGCCGAAGCGATCGAACGTGTGCAGGCCGCAGGATGAGCGCAAAGCCTGGCAACTTCTTCGAGGACTTCGAGGTCGGCGACACGCTGACCCACGCCACACCGCGCACGGTGACCACGGGTGACGTCGCGCTCTACACGGCGCTGACCGGGTCCCGCTTCGCCCTCCACTCGGCCGACACCTTCGCCCGGGCCTGCGGCCTGCCGCAAAGCCCGATCGACGACGTCCTGGTCTTCCACATCGTCTTCGGCAAGACCGTGCCCGACGTCTCGCTCAACGCCATCGCCAACCTGGGTTATGCCGACGGCCGCTTCGGCGTGCCGGCCTATCCCGGCGATACGCTCAAGACAGTGTCGAAGGTGCTGGGCAAGCGCGAGCTTTCAAACGGCAAGGCCGGTGTCATCTGGGTTTGCTCGACCGGCACGAACCAGCGCGACGAGACCGTGCTGGAGTACGTCCGCTGGGTCATGGTCAACAAGGCGAACCCCGCCAGCGCTGCGCCGGAACCGCAGGTGCCCGACCTGCCGGAAGCCGTCGATGCCGCCACGCTCAACGTTCCCGCCAATCTCGATTGCTCCGGCTACGATCGCACCGCGGCCGGGGATGCGCGCGGCTGGGGCGACATCTCGGTCGGAGAGCGGATCGACCATGTCGACGGCATGGCGATTGAGGAAGCCGAGCACCAGATGGCGACCCGGCTCTACCAGAACACAGCCAAGGTCCATTTCGACCGGCACCGGGCGTCGGAGACCCGCTTCGGCAAACGCATCATCTACGGCGGCCATATCATCAGCCTGGCGCGCGCACTGAGCTTCAACGGGTTGGCAAACGTCTTCCGCATTGTCGGGTTGAACGGCGGGCGCCACACAGCTCCGACCTTCGCCGGCGATACGGTCTACGCCTGGTCGGAAATCCTCGAAAAGGCCGAGATTTCCGGACGGAACGACTTGGGTGCCGTCCGCATCCGCACGGTGGCGACCAGGAATCATCCCTGCGACGACCTTCCAGATACCGGTGAGGGCGGCAGGGACCACCCCGACAAGGTTCTGGACCTCGACTATTGGGGGCTGATGCCGCGGGGCTGACCTTCTGCCGAAGGTGTCGTTGACCCTGACAGGACAGACCGCCTAAATTCGGGTAGTCTGGTTGCAGTGCAGTATTGAGCCGGTCGGCGCCCGCGTCCGTATCAGGCTCTGCAAGGAGAGACGTTCATGGCCGAGACGCACGACAGGCCTTTGTCGCCCCATCTGCAGGTCTACAGGCCGCAAATCACCTCGGTTCTGTCGATCTCACACCGCGCAACGGGCATCGTCCTGTCGCTCGGTGCAGTGTTTCTTGTGCTGTGGCTGATGGCCGCGGCCGCCGGGCCCGAGTGGTACGGCATCGTGCAGGCCTGGGCGGGATCGTGGCCGGGTTATCTCTTCCTCTTCGCCTTCTCGCTTTGCCTCGTCTACCACCTGCTCAACGGCATTCGGCACCTGTTCTGGGATGCCGGGCACGGCTTCGAACTCGAGACCGTGACACGGACCGGCTGGGCGGTGATGCTGGGGACGGTCCTGCTGACAACGGTCATCTGGATATTCGGCCTGACCGCGCTCGGGGAGTTGTGAGCATGTCCAACCGCAAACTCGGCCCCTCCAAGTCGGGTACCTCACACTGGTGGCATCAGCGCCTGACCGCGATTGCACTGATCCCGCTCGTGATCTTCCTCGTCGGGCTGCTGCCCAATCTGGCCGACGCGACCCATCGCGAGTTCGTCGCACTGATGCAGATTCCCTTCACGCCGATCGCGCTCGTCCTGCTGATCATCGCCGGCATCTATCACATGAAGCTCGGGCTGCAGGTCGTTATCGAGGACTACGTCCACAACGAGCCGGTCAAGGTCGGCCTCATCATCGCCCTGACGCTGGGATCCATCTTCCTGGCCGTCGCCGGAACCGTTTCCATCATCATGCTGGCTTCCTGAGTCAAGGGACGTTTGTGCCATGAACGCCACGCCCGCCTACACCATCATCGACCACAGCTACGACGTCATCGTCGTGGGCGCGGGCGGCGCGGGTCTGCGCGCCACGCTGGGCCTGGCCGAAGCCGGTCTTCACACCGCCTGCATCACCAAGGTGTTCCCCACCCGCAGCCACACCGTGGCGGCGCAGGGCGGCATTTCGGCCGCGCTCGGCAACATGGGTGACGACGACTGGCGCTATCACATGTACGATACCGTCAAGGGTTCCGACTGGCTCGGCGACCAGGACGCGATCGAGTACATGTGCAAGGAGGCGCCGGCCGCGGTCATCGAACTGGAGCATTACGGTGTGCCGTTCTCGCGTACGCCCGAGGGCAAGATCTATCAGCGCGCCTTCGGCGGCATGACCACCGAATACGGCAAGGGCACGGCCCAGCGCACCTGTGCTGCGGCCGACCGGACGGGCCACGCCATTCTGCACACGCTCTATCAGCAATCTCTGCGCAACCAGGCACAGTTTTTCCTGGAGTACTTCGCGCTTGACCTCATCATGGACGACGAGGGTGCCTGTCGCGGTGTCATGACATGGTGCCTGGAAGACGGCACGATCCACCGCTTCAACGCGCAGACGACAATCCTGGCGACCGGCGGTTACGGGCGCTGCTACTTCTCCTGCACCTCGGCGCATACCTGCACAGGCGACGGCAACGGCATGGTTCTGCGCGCCGGTCTGCCGCTCCAGGACATGGAGTTCGTGCAGTTCCACCCCACCGGCATCTATGGTGCCGGCGTCCTGATCACCGAGGGCGTGCGCGGCGAGGGCGGTTATCTCGTCAACTCCGAAGGCGAACGTTTCATGGAACGCTACGCGCCGTCGGCCAAGGATCTCGCCAGCCGCGATGTCGTGTCGCGCTCGATGACCATGGAAATCCGGGACGGCCGCGGCGTGGGCGACGGCAAGGACCACATCTTCCTCAAGCTTGACCATCTCGATCCCGGGATCATCGGGCAGCGTCTGCCGGGCATCTCCGAGAGCGCCAGGATCTTCGCCGGCGTCGACGTCACGAAGGAGCCGATCCCGGTACTGCCGACGGTGCACTACAACATGGGTGGCATCCCGGCGAACTATCACGGCGAGGTCGTGACCCTTCGCGACGGCGATCCCGATGCGGTTGTCCCGGGCCTGATGGCGTCCGGCGAGGCGGCCTGCGTCTCGGTTCACGGTGCCAACCGCCTGGGCTCCAACTCATTGCTCGATCTCGTCGTCTTCGGGCGCGCCGCTGCGATCCGTGCGGCCAGGGTGGTCGAACCCGGTGCGGCCAAGCGCGACCTGCCGAAGGATGCGGGCGAAGCTACGCTGGCCCGGCTCGACAGGCTACGTCACGCCAGCGGCGGCACGCCGACGGCGCGTATCCGCGACGACATGCAGCGCGCGATGCAGACCGACGCGGCGGTCTTCCGTACCCAGGAGACACTGGAGGAAGGCTGCAAGAAGATGAGCGATGTCTTCGCCAGCTTCAAAGACGTCGGCGTGTCGGATCGCTCGATGATCTGGAACACCGATCTTCTGGAGACCTGGGAGCTCGAGAACCTGCTGCGCCAGGCGGTCGTCACGATCAACTGCGCCGAGAACCGCAAGGAAAGCCGCGGCGCGCACGCCCGTGAGGACTTCACCGAGCGCGACGACGAGAACTGGATGAAACACACGATCTGCTGGCTCGATGAAGACGGCAAGCATGTGATCGACTATCGCCCGGTTCACATGAACACGCTGACCAACGACGTCGAGCCGATCCCGCCCAAGGCGCGGGTCTACTGATAGGGAGACAAGCAATGCGGTGTCTGACACCTGGCGTGCTTCTGGCCGGTCTTCTGGCTCTGGTGCCGGTTCACGCCGAGGCCAACGAAGGCTGGCGCGAGTCTCACCTGACGCTGGCCGAGGCTCTCAAGGAGGGCTACCAAGTGGTAGGGGGCGCAGGCAGCTTCGATTTCTACGGAGCCGGAGGTAGCCTCAGAGTAATGGGCACCTTAACGCTGCAACTGAACCATGTGCTTCTTATGTGCTGGGCTAATCTAAAGTCCAACTGCCAACAGCTCAACACCCAGTAACGGACTGCTGATCCATGGCCGAGTTTCGACTGCCGAAGAACTCCGCGATCCGCAAAGGCAAGGCCCATCCCGTGCCTGAAGGCGCCAGGCGCCGGACCCGGTTCAAGGTCTACCGCTACGATCCCGACAGCGGCGAGAATCCGCGCCTCGATACCTTCGAGGTGGACCGCGACAAGTGCGGGCCGATGGTTCTTGACGCGCTGATCAAGATCAAGAACGAGACCGATCCCTCGCTCACCTTCCGGCGTTCCTGCCGCGAGGGCATCTGCGGCTCGTGTGCGATGAATATCGACGGCACGAACACCCTGGCCTGTACCAAGCCGATCGACGAGGTGAAGGGCGAGGTGAAGATCTATCCGCTGCCCCACATGGGCGTGGTGAAGGATCTGGTGCCTGATCTCAACAAGGCCTACGAGCAGCTCGCCTCGGTCAAGCCGTGGATGCGGAGGGACACGCCAGCGTCGCCCGACAAGGAGCGCCTGCAGAGCCCCGAGGAGCGCGAGAAGCTCGACGGGCTCTACGAGTGCATCCTGTGTTTCTGCTGCCAGACGAGCTGTCCGAGCTACTGGTGGAACTCCGATCGATACCTCGGTCCGGCCGTGCTGTTGCAGGCCTATCGCTGGCTCGCCGACAGCCGCGACGAGGCGACCAACGAGCGGCTCGACGAACTCGAGGATCCCTTCAAGCTCTACCGCTGCCACACGATCATGAACTGCGCCAAGGCCTGCCCGAAACACCTCAATCCGGCGAAGGCCATCGCCGAAACCAAGAAGATGATGGTCCAGCGCCAGGGCTGATCGGCACCGAAAACAGAAAGGGCCGGACAGGAGACACCCTGTCCGGCCCTTTTGTTTGGCGCTGTGGCCAGACCATCGGGCCGAAGATCGAGCCGGTGACGATTGCGCCGCCGATACCGATGGCCATGTATGTGGGGGACACGACTGCCGTATTCTGCGGCGATCGCGCGGCCTGTGCCGCGCGCCCTCGGTCTCGTGATCAGTGGCCATCGCCTGCGGGTGCAAAGACTTCGATGGGTGCTGGCACGCCCTTCAGCGCCTGGCTGCCGAGCGATTGCCAGGGCTGCTCGAGCAGTTCGACAAAGGCTGCGCTGCCAAGCAGCGACCGCTGCAGCACCTTGGTCAATCCTTCGATGCGCGCCACCTGGTTGGCGGCCGGGCCGATCGCTGTGAACTGCAGGCGCTGCGGCACACCGATGTTGCCGTAGGTCAGCTCACCGGCGTGGAGCGCAATGCCGCAGGATACCGGCTGATGGCCTTCGCCGGCACGGCACACATTGAGCGCGTCGAGCCGTTCAATGGCCTGGAGCGCCGAACGTTCGGCCGCCGCGGCTGCAGCGCGTCCGGTTCCCATCTGCTGGCAGGGAAAGAGCGCCAGAACGGCATCGCCGATCAGCAGCAGCACCTCTCCACCGTTGTCGATGACGGGACTCGCGGTCGCTTCGAAAACGTCGTTGAGCACCGCCATGTACTCGCCGGGCGCCATATCCTCGGCCAGGCGCGTCGAGTTGCGCATGTCGCTGTACCAGATCACCGCGCGCACGGTTTCTGTGTCGCCGCGCTGGATGTGGCCGCCGAGCACCTTGTCGCCGGGATCGTTGCCGAGATAGGCATTCAACAGGTTGCGCGAGACCTCGCCCTTGATGCGCACCTTGCAGGCGACGGCAAGGCGGGTCTTGATCCGGCGGATCGCCCGAACGTCGGCTTCGCTGAAACCGCCGGGCCGGTCGGTCAGCCACGACATCAACATGCCGTCGGCGATCTCCCGGTCGATATCGGGTCGGCTGAAGTTGACGTGGACGGCGAGATAGTCGGTCGAGCCCTGGTCGACGAAATCCTTGAGAACGGGGAAGTCGAAGAGCGCGTCGGGGCCTTCCAGCTTGCGCCGGAGGAACGGCACCTCATTGTCGAGCATGTGGAAGAACGGACTCTCGCGGAACACGCGTGTGCCCGTGGCGCCGTGCGGCATCTCGTAGGTGCCGATGCCCTTTCCGTTGTGCCAGGTCAGCCAGATCGCCTCGAACAGCGGATGCAGCGTCCGGTAGCCGACCATCGCACGGGTCAGGGGTACGCCCGCCGCCCGCATGCGTCGGCAGCAGCCTTCGACGAGCTCGGTCATCGGCGTGTCGGCCAGCGCCTGTTCCATCAGCCAGTCGGCGACCACGTCGATCAGCGCGGCATCGAGACTGGGATTTCGCAACGGTTCGGACATCACACTCATCGGCGGAATATGGGACGGCGGAGCTGACGCACCAAGCCGTCTTGTGTTCGGATTCGCGAACGCCACACCGATTACACAAATGTAGCACGGCTTTCGGCCTGGAATGTTTTTGAGGATGTTTTTGACGATTTCGTCTTCATCGTCTGTGACAAGGTGGCGGGTGAGGTCTGCCCGGGCCAGCCGATCTCGGCTCACTGGGTTATCGACGATCCTGCGTTCGTCAAAGCAGTGACGAGAGGATCCGCAAGGCCTTTCTTGATGCCTGTCTGGTGCTTGAAGCGCGCATCACGCTGTTCACGGTTCCACCGATGGGAGCGCTCGATCGCCTGACCCTGAACAGGCGTTTGGACGAGATCGGTCGGAACCACGACTCGGCCGTCTGACCGACGCCAGAATCTCCTTGCGAATCGCGGGCCGGGCTGGTTGGTTAGCCACCCGTTTCCAACCCGTGACGTGACCGGCGGCGCCGGCGCCGCAGGGGAGATTTTCGATGGCTGATAAGCTCCATCACTATATCGGCGGCCAGAAGATTGCCGGAAACTCCGAGCGTTTCGGCGATGTCACCAACCCTGCGACCGGAGAGGTGATCCGCCAGGTACCGCTCGCGAGCGTCGACGAGGTGCGCGAGGCCATCCATGTCGCTGCCAGGGCGCAGCCCGGCTGGGCCGCGGTGACCCCGCAGAACCGTGCGCGTGTGATGTTCCGCTTCAAGGCGCTGATCGAAGAGCACATGAACGAGCTGGCCGAGCTCGCCTCGATGGAGCACGGCAAGACCCTCTCGGATGCGGTGGGTTCGGTCACCCGCGGTCTCGAGGTGGTGGAGTTTGCCTGCGGCATCGCCCAGATGCTGAAGGGCGAGTTCAGCGAAAACGTCGGTACGGGCATCGACAGCTACGCCTTGCGCGCACCGCTGGGTGTGGTCGCCGGCATCACGCCGTTCAACTTCCCGGCCATGGTGCCGATGTGGATGTTCCCGATGGCGATTGCCTGCGGCAACTCCTTCATTCTCAAGCCGTCGGAGAAGGTGCCGTCCTGCTCCCTGCGTCTGGCCGAGCTGCTTGAGGAGGCCGGGGCTCATCCGGGCGTCCTGAACGTAGTCAACGGCGACAAGGAAGCGGTCGACGTTCTGCTGACCGATCCGCTCATCCAGGCGGTCAGCTTCGTGGGTTCCACGCCGATCGCCGAACACGTCTATCAGACCGGTGCGGCGAACGGTAAGCGTGTCCAGGCCCTGGGCGGCGCGAAGAACCACATGGTCATCATGCCCGACGCCGATCTCGATCAGGCGGGCGATGCGCTGATGGGCGCGGCCTTCGGCTCGGCCGGCGAGCGCTGCATGGCGGTATCCGTCGCCGTGGCAGTCGGCGACAAGGTGGGTGACGCGCTGATCGAGCGCCTGAAGCCCCGTGTCGAAAGCTTGCGGATCGGTCCCTACAATGATTCCGACGCGGACATGGGCCCGCTGGTGAGCCGCCCGCATTATGAGAAGGTGAAGGGCTATATCGATATCGGCGTCGAGGAAGGTGCCAATCTCGTGGTCGATGGCCGCGGCTTCTCGCTCCAGGGCTACGAGAACGGCAACTTCATCGGTGGCTCGATCTTCGACCGCGTCACCACCGACATGCGGATCTACCAGGAAGAGATCTTCGGCCCGGTCCTTTCGATCGTGCGCACCAACGACTATGAAGAAGCGCTCGGTATGGTGAACCACCATGAATACGGCAACGGCACCGCGATCTTCACCCGCGACGGCGATGCGGCGCGCGACTTCACGGCGCGGGCCCGCATCGGCATGGTCGGCGTCAACGTGCCGATCCCGGTGCCGGTCGCCTATCACAGCTTCGGCGGCTGGAAGCGCTCGCTCTTCGGCGACCACCACATGCACGGCCCCGAAGGTGTCCGCTTCTACACCCGGCTCAAGACCGTGACCGAGCGCTGGCCCTCGGGCATCCGCCAGGGTGCCGAGTTCGTCATGCCGGTCCTGAAGTAACAACAACGACACGGGAGGAAATCATCATGGCCCGCAACAGGATTGCCCTCATCGGCGCCGGACAGATCGGTGGAACCCTGGCCCATCTCGTCAGCCTCAAGGAGCTGGGCGATGTCGTCATCTTCGACATCGTCGAGGGCGTGCCCCAGGGCAAGGCGCTGGATCTTCTGCAGTCGAGTGCGGTCGAGGACTTCGACTCCGCGCTGTCGGGTGCCAACGACTACAGCGCCATCGCGGGTGCCGACGTCGTGATCGTCACCGCAGGCGTGCCGCGCAAGCCCGGCATGAGCCGCGACGATCTCATCGGCATCAACGCCAGGGTGATCAGCCAGGTCGGCGCGGGCATTGCCGAACACGCGCCCGACGCCTTCGTCATCTGCATCACCAACCCGCTCGACGTGATGGTCTATCATCTGCAGCGCGCCTCGGGCCTGCCGGCCAACATGGTGGTCGGCATGGCGGGCGTGCTCGACTCCTCGCGTTTCTGCACCTTCCTCGCCGAAGAGATGAACGTCTCGATCGAAGATGTCACGGCGATGGTCATGGGTGGACACGGCGACACCATGGTGCCGCTGGTGCGCTATTCCTCGGTCGGTGGCATTCCGCTGCCCGATCTCGTGAAGATGGGCTGGATGACCCAGGAGCGGCTGGATTCGATTGTCCAGCGTACGCGCGACGGCGGTGCCGAGATCGTCGGCCTGCTCAAGACCGGCTCGGCCTTCTATGCGCCGGCCTCTTCGGCCATCGCCATGGCCGAGGCCTATCTCAAGGACAAGAAGCGCGTGCTGCCCTGCGCGGCGCAGTGCACTGGCCAGTACGGCCTGAACGGGCTCTACGTCGGCGTGCCGGTGGTGATCGGCGCGGGGGGTGTCGAGCGCATCGTCGAGCTTGAGCTGAACGCCGACGAGCAGGCGATGTTGGATCACTCGGTCGATGCCGTGAAGGGTCTTGTCGCCGCGCTTGATGGTGTGCTGGCCAACGCCGAAGGCTCGGGTAGCAGCCAGGACAGCGCCCGGAAAAATTGTTGACGTGCGGTGCCGTATGGTGTTGACGTGCAACGTCGGATGCCGCAACGTGATGTCCGAATCGGGAAACCGGGCCACGGGCACATGGCTGAAGAACCAGTCCATGACTGAAGAATCCACGACTGAAGACCTGATGGGAGGAACATCGACATGAACAGACTTCTGAACCTTGCGGCAGGCATGATCCTGATCGCAGCGGCTTCCGCGTTCAGTTCGTCCGGTTCGGCGAGTGATGCGGATGATGGCGTCCCCAGCGCAGCAGCAGTAACGCTGGATGGTGCCGGAGCCCCCGTTTCCTCTTTCACCCTTAAATCCAGATTTGCTCGAAATGCATTTGCCGTAGGCAATGATAAAGTAATCTCCGAGAGGGGATTTCGCAGGCTGAACAGGGATTTGAGTTCGATCGATGCCGCTGTCGCAGCGGGCAGTCTCGAAGCCCCGGATGCTCTCCCGGATGCGAAAGGTGTCTTGCAGGGATATTACAGGATGGACGATCCTGTCGCCGAAGACCGTGATCGTGACATCGTCGGCAATCTCAGGGTCTACGCCGATTTCGGTGCAGGCAGGGTCACGACAGCTGTAAACGGTTTTCGCCGGTTTATCGTTTCCAACCCGAACAGACCTGTCGGGGGGCTTCCCATGAAAGGGGCTCTTTCGGGTCGCGGGACGATCGATGAAACGACAATCAGCAGTACCCTGGATGGTACGATCTACGTTCGTTCCCCATCAGAGGGGGGGGCGTAATGTCGCCATCCGTAAGGTCGTCATTGATGCCGATATGGCAGGCAAGGTGTACGATCACCATGGGAGATTGCTGGTACGGGGAGGCGTTACCGGAACCCATAGAGGTGGGTGGAGTGGTAATATAGAAGATGGTGAGTTCTTCGCTATCCAGACTGGAAACGGAAAGCCCGTTTCGGTCGTCAGGTTTGGCACGCCGCCACCTCCTACAATTGCACTTCGAGAGACTGGTGCTACCTCTCCTTCGGACTTCAGCCTTTTTGCAAGGGAACGCGGTAACTTTGTCGTGATTGGTGCAGCAATGGATGCCGGTCATCTTGCGGCTCCCGATGCTCTCCCGGATGGGAAAGGCACCTTGACAGGATATGTCAAGCTCGACAATGTTTACAGTTATAGCGGCTATAGCGGCATACATCGTAAGATTGCCGGCGTTGGCAGTCTCACAATCGACGCCGATTTCGGTGCAGGGACGGTCGCGACAACGGCAAGCCAATTTGTACAGGATTTTGATGGCCGGGGTTTTAGCGGGACTCTCAGAGGTCGTGGAACGATCGATCGAACGACGATCAACAGTACCCTGGATGGTACTCTTAAAGCTTTTAGTGGTATCTATAGTGATTACGATGCCGATCTGGCAGGCAAGGTGTACGATGACAATGGGACATTGTTGGTGCATGGAGCACTTACAGGAACCGTTGAGTCAAGATACTTCGCCCCTGGAAGTCGTGGAAGTGTTGTCAGTGACATTGAAGGCGGAGAGTTCTACGCCGTCAGTTCGACGAATGATGATGGCCCCAGTGCATCTGGTGCCGAATCCCCCTCCGTTTCCTCTTTCACCCTTAAATCCAGATTGCATCGAAATGCATTTGCCGTAGGCAAGGATACAGTAATCTCCGAGGGGGGATTTCGCAGGCTGAACAGGGATTTGAGTTCGATTGATGCCGCTGTCGCAGCGGGCAGTCTCGAAGCCCCGGAT
>JACONG010000004.1:114469-114820 GCA_014323865.1 Rhodospirillales bacterium
CTCAGGGTCTACGCCGATTTCGGTGCAGGCAGGGTCGCGACAGCTGTAAACGGTTTTCGCCATTTTATCGTTTCCAACCCGAAGAGACCTGTCGGGGGTCTTCCCATGAAAGGGGCTCTTTCGGGTCGCGGGACGATCGATGAAACGACAATCAGCAGTACCCTGGATGGTACGATCTACGTTCCCTATGAGAGTGATCGTAATGGTGCTACCGGCATCCATGAGGCCGTCATCGATGCCGATATGGCAGGCAAGGTGTACGATCACCGTGGGAGATTGCTGGTACGGGGAGGCGTTACAGGAACCGATGAGGTTGGGTGGTACCTTTCGGGAAGTATTGACGATGGTGAG
>JACONG010000004.1:114840-215432 GCA_014323865.1 Rhodospirillales bacterium
GGGGAGGCGTTACCGGAACCCATGATGTTGGGTGGTACCTTTCCGGTAGTATAGAAGATGGTGAGTTCTTCGCTATCCAGACTGGAAACGGAAAGCCCGTTCGGGTCGTCAGGTTTGGCACTCCGCCACCTCCTACAATTGCACTTTTAGAGGGTGGTGCTTATACTCCTTGGGACCTTGACCTTTTTAGAAGGGAAAGCGGTAACTTTGCCTTGATTGGTGCAGCGATGGATGCCGGTCATCTTGCGGCTCCCGATGCTCTCCCGGATGGGAAAGGCACCTTGACAGGATATGTCAAGCTCGACAATGTTTACAGTTATAGCGGCATAACTCGTAAGGGCGTTGGCAGTCTCACAATCGACGCCGATTTCGGTGCAGGGACGGTCACGACAACGGCAAGCCAATTTGTACGGGAATCTGACGGCGGGCGTCTTAGGGGGACTCTCAGAGGTCATGGAACGATCGATCGAACGACGATCAGCAGCACCCTGGATGGTGATCTTAATGGACCTGGTGGTGTTTACGTTTATTACGATGCCGATCTGGCAGGCAAGGTGTACGATGACGATGGTACATTGTTGGTGCATGGAGCACTGACAGGAACCGTTAAGTCAAACCACTTCAGCCTTGTAAGTCTTGTCAGTGACATTGAAGGCGGAGAGTTCTACGCCGTCCAGAACGATGTACAGTGATCCGGGACGTGCAGGCGGCACTGCCGCCTGCACGTTTCCTCCTTCTTCTTGACCGCCTCCCGAAGACCGGTCAGGTCAGGATGTTGCGGAAGAACCGAACTCCACCGAACTCCCTGAACCTCCGCGCCTGAAACACCGGTCTTCGCCGTATAGCCAACGCCCCTCTCGGTCAACGACCGCCCGGCGGGAGCTGTGGTCGCTTGCCTGCGTTGCCGCTGATCCCGGCACCGACTTCCGGGACGCAGACCTCCAAGTCTTCGCCTGCACCCCCGACGACACGATTGCGGCGCACGGCGTCTATCCCGACCTGATCGGACGTGAAGTTGCAGGCCTCAAGGACGTCGACGGGCGCCATTTCGCCCAGGAGATTCTGGAACGGGCGACGCCCTAAGGCACCTGGGTCAACGACAAACGGCTCGACCCGGAGACCGGCAACATTGAGCCGAAGTCGAGCTCGGTGGTGTGCCACGCCGGATACATCTTTGGTTGCGGTATCTGCAAACCCTGGCACCGTCCGGGCTCGAAAATCGACATGATCCATGGTCAAATCCGGGGCATGGCGGTGCCTGAGACGCTGATGTCCGGTTGTTATCCTGCGGTCGGATGTTAGACTGTCAGCTTCCGTTCCCATTATCCGTTCCGGAGCGTGGCGCTCAGGGAAAATTCATGAACCTCCACGAATATCAGGCGAAGCAGGTCCTCGCGTCACACGGCGTTGCCGTACCGCGGGGCGAGGTCGCCGGCTCGGGCGACGAAGCTGTCGCAGGGGCCAGGAAACTCGGTGGCGACCTCTGGGTCGTCAAGGCGCAGGTCCACGCCGGCGGGCGCGGCAAGGCAGGCGGCATCAAGGTGTGCCGCAGTCACGATGAGATCCGCGAGGCCGCTGACGGCATGATCGGCGTTACGCTCGTGACCCATCAGACCGGCCCCGAAGGCAAACCGATCCACAAGGTGTATGTCGAGGAAGGGTCCGACATTGCGCGCGAACTCTATCTCGCGCTTCTGGTGGACCGTGCCTCAAGCCGGATTGCCGTGATCGCCTCGACCGAGGGCGGCATGGATATCGAGGAGGTCGCGTCCAGGACACCTGAGAAGATCATCACGCTGACGGTCGATCCCGCGAGTGGCTTGCAGCCGTTCCACGGGCGCCGTCTCGCGGCCGCGCTGAAGCTCGAGGGCGATCAGGTCAGGCAGGCCGGAAAGCTTCTGGGCGCGATGTACGAGACCTTCCTCGCGTCGGACGCCAGCCTGCTGGAGATCAACCCGCTGGTCGTGACAGGCGCGAGCGATCTCACCGTGCTCGACTGCAAGTTCAACATTGATTCGAACGCTCTCTTCCGCCGCCAGTCCCTGGTCGAGATGCGCGACGAGAGCCAGGAGGATCCGACCGAGCTCGAAGCCCAGGAGGTTGGCCTCAACTACGTCAAGCTCGACGGCAACATCGGCTGCATGGTGAACGGTGCCGGTCTCGCCATGGCGACGATGGATATCTGCAAGCTCGCTGGTGGCGAGCCCGCGAACTTTCTGGACGTCGGCGGTGGCGCGACCAAGGAACAGGTCGCTTCGGCCTTCCGGATCATCGTGTCGGACCCCAACGTCCAGGCGATCCTGGTCAACATCTTCGGCGGCATCATGCGCTGCGACGTGATCGCCGAAGGCATCGTCGCCGCGGCCAGGGAGCTTGATCTTCAGGTTCCCGTGGTCGTTCGGCTCGAAGGCACCAATGTCGATCAGGGCAAGGCCATTCTCGCCGGGAGCGGGTTGGCGCTGACGCCGGCCGACGATCTGTCTGATGCCGCGGCCAAGGCCGTCGCCGCCATCAAGGGAGGCGCATGATGGCCGTTCTCGTCAACCGGGACACGAAGGTTCTGGTCCAGGGTTTCACGGGCAAGACCGGCACGTTCCATTCCGAACAGGCGATTGCCTACGGCACCCGGGTGGTCGGTGGTGTCACGCCCGGCCGCGGCGGCCAGGCCCATCTGGATCGTCCGGTGTTCGACACGGTGACAGCTTGCGTCGAGGCGACCGGTGCCAACGCGTCGGTGATCTACGTTCCGCCGCCCTTCGCCGCGGACTCGATCCTTGAAGCGATCGATGCCGGCGTGCCGCTGATCGTTGCCATCACGGAAGGCATACCGGTGCTCGACATGGTGCGTGTGAAGCGTGCGCTGCAGGGTTCCGGCTCGCGCCTGATTGGGCCGAACTGCCCCGGCGTCATCACACCCGACGAGTGCAAGATCGGTATCATGCCCGGCCACATCCACCAGCGCGGCAAGATCGGCATCGTCTCCCGCTCAGGCACGCTGACCTATGAGGGCGTGCACCAGACCACGGCCGCCAGCCTTGGACAGACCACCTGTATCGGCATCGGTGGCGACCCGGTCAATGGCACCAACTTCATCGATTGCCTGGAGATGTTCCTGGGCGACGACGAGACCGAAGGCATCATCATGATCGGTGAGATCGGTGGATCGGCCGAGGAAGAGGCCGCCGATTTCATCAGGGCCGACAGCCGTAAGAAACCGATCACCGGGTTCATTGCCGGTGTCACAGCGCCTCCGGGCCGTCGCATGGGCCATGCCGGTGCGATCATCTCGGGCGGCAAGGGCAAGGCCGAGGACAAGATCGAGGCGATGAAAAGCGCCGGATTTCATATCGCGGATTCGCCGGCGAGCCTGGGCACCACCATGCTCGCGGCGATGAAGGGTTAAAGAGGGGCACAAGGTGGAGGCCGCCGGAGACGGCGGAAAGCGTGCATGGCACAGCGGATCGACGAGCTCTCGTGCCTTTACGGTACCAACGCGAACTATATTGAGGGGCTCTACGCCCGCTACAAGACCGATCCCGGGACGGTCGACGAGTCTTGGCGTGAGGTCTTCGACGACCTCGCCGCCGACGATGCCTCTATCCTCGCCGAGCTCGAGCCGGGCCGTGCCGCCCAGCGCGTGCAGAACCTCGACGACGAGCCCGAGGGCTTCGGCTTTCTGCCTGATGGCGGCCACGGCGGCGCGCCCGCCACGGTCATGCAGGCTCCGGCCTGGGCGCCCGCGCCGGGCAGCCGGGAGTCGGTCGCCGAGTTCGCCTTGGCGCGTGACAGCATCCGCATCCTCATGATGATCCGCGCCTATCGGGTGCGCGGTCATCTCGCGGCCAATCTCGATCCCCTGGGCATCGAGGGCAGCCGTCACCATCCCGAGCTCGACCCCAAGAGCTACGGCTTCACCGAGGAAGACTACGGTCGCGAGTTCTTCGTCGACGGCGTGCTCGGGTTCCAGCGCGCGACGTTGCAACAGATCCTTGATGCCGCCCGCAAGACCTATTGCGGCACGATCGGTGTTGAGTTCATGCATATCCAGTCGCCGCAAGAGAAGTCCTGGATCCAGCGCAAGTTCGAGGGCACCCGGTCCGACGCGGAACTCGGCCCCGAAGAGAAGAAGCGCGTGCTCTCCGAGATCTATCGCTCCGAGGGTTTCGAGCGGTTCCTGTCGATCAAGTATCCGGGCTCCAAGCGGTTCTCGCTCGAGGGCGGAGAGAGCACGATTGCCGCGATGGAAACGATCATCCGCACCGCCGCCCGCCAGGGTGTCGAGGAGATCGTGCTCGGCATGCCTCATCGCGGCCGGCTGAACGTCCTGACCAACGTCATGGGCAAGTCCTACGCCCAGGTCTTCTCGGAGTTCCAGGGAGAGGTGGCCCACCCCGACGCGGTCGAGGGCTCGGGCGACGTGAAGTACCACCTCGGCACCTCGTCGGATCGTCAGGTCGCCGACGGCCGGTCGATCCACCTCTCGCTCACCGCGAACCCCTCCCATCTGGAGGCGGTCAATCCGGTGGTCGAGGGCAAGGTGCGCGCCAAGCAGACCATGCGCGACGACCAGGACCGCAAGGAGGTCATGGCAATTCTGTTGCACGGCGATGCCGCCTTCGCGGGCCAGGGGCTGGTCGCCGAAACGCTCGGTATGTCGGAACTGCGCGGCTACAGGACCGGCGGCACGATCCACATCATCGTCAACAACCAGATCGGCTTCACGACAAGCCCGCGCTTCTCGCGCTCATCGCCCTATCCCAGCGATGTGGCCAAGATGGTCTCCGCGCCGATCTTCCACGTGAACGGCGACGACCCCGAGGCCGTTGTCCACGTCTCGAAGCTCGCCATGAAGTTCCGCCAGGAGTTCGGCCGCGACGTCGTGATCGACATCTTCTGCTATCGCCGCCACGGCCACAACGAAGGCGACGAGCCGGCATTCACCCAGCCGCTGATGTACCGTACGATCGCGAAACACCCCACGACGAAGCAGCTCTATACGGAGCGCCTGATCGCCGAAGGCGTGATCACGCCCAGGGAAGCCGACCAGATGATCCAGGACTTCAACGCGCATCTCGATTCCGACCTTGAGGCCAGTCAGGGCTACAAGATCAACAAGGTCGACCGGCTCGAGGGTGTCTGGTCCGGTCTTGAGGTTGCCGATCGCGGTGGCGCCCGACGCGGCAAGACAGCCGTGCCGATGGAGGAGTTCAAGGCCGTCGGTAAGGCGATCGCGAGCTATCCGGAGACGCTCAACGTCCACAGCAAGCTCAAGCGCATTCTCGACCAGCGCCGCGAGATGATCGAAAGCGGCAAGGGCATCGACTGGGCGACGGCCGAGGCCCTGGCGTTCGGCACGCTCTGCTACGAACGGGCGAATGTGCGCCTCAGCGGTCAGGACTGCGGACGTGGCACCTTCAGTCAGCGTCATTCGGTTCTGGTTGACCAGATGACCGAAGAGCGTTTTGTTCCACTCAACAACATCAGCGCCGATCAGGGCCGCTACGAGGTGATCGACAGCATGCTGTCGGAGGCCGGCATTCTCGGCTTCGAGTACGGCTACAGTCTCGCCGACCCGTCGGCGCTGGTGCTGTGGGAGGCGCAGTTCGGCGACTTCGCCAACGGCGCGCAGGTCATCGTCGATCAGTTCCTGACGGCGGGCGAAAGCAAGTGGTTCCGCATGTCCGGTCTGGTCATGCTGCTGCCGCACGGCTTCGAGGGGCAGGGACCCGAGCACAGCTCGGGACGGCCCGAGCGCTACCTGCAGCTTGCCGCCGAAGACAACCTGCAGATCGCCAACTGCACGACGCCGTCGAGCTACTTCCACATTCTGCGCCGACAGATGAAGCGGAAGTTCCGCAAGCCGCTGATCATCTTCACGCCGAAGTCGCTGCTGCGTCACAAGCGCTGCGTCTCGAGCGCCGATGAATTCATCGGGGACACCCAGTTCCACCGTTCGCTGTGGGAGCTCGACGATGCGAGCCACGGCAAGGACATGGAGCGGGTCATCCTGTGCACCGGCAAGGTCTATTACGACCTGCTCGGAAAGCGCGACGCGCTCGGCCTGAAGAACGTGACGTTCATCCGGCTAGAGCAGATCTCGCCGTTCCCGCTCGATGCCCTGCAGGAAGCGGTGAACTACTACCCCAACGCCCAGTTCATCTGGTGCCAGGAGGAACCGCGCAACATGGGCGCGTGGAACTTCGTGCGCGACAAGATCGAGCAGGCGATGGAGTGCGGCGAGCTCAAGATGCAGCTTCCGCGTTATGTCGGCCGACCCGAGGCGGCGTCGCCCGCGACCGGTTACATCCGCGTGCACGAGCGCGAGCAGGATGCGCTCGTGACTGCCGCGCTCACCGAGTAAGCCCTGGACACCTAACAGGACGGAAGGTCGCCATGCCGGTTGAAATCACGGTCCCCCAGCTTGGAGAATCGGTGTCGGAGGCGACGGTCGCGACCTGGTTCAAGAAGAAGGGCGAAGCGGTCGTTCAGGACGAGCCGCTGGTCGAACTGGAGACCGACAAGGTCACCATGGAAGTTTTCGCGCCCGCGACGGGTGTGCTCGCCGATGTGCTCTTCGATGAGGGCTCGGATGTCGAGGTCGGCGCCGTTCTCGGACGTGTCGAAGCCAGCGATGCGCCGGCTGTGGCGCCGGCCGCCGAGGAAGCGCCCGCGCCCGCAGCGTCAGAACCCGCGCCGGCTGAGGCCCTGCCGCTCTCGCCGGCCGTACGCAAGATGGTCGAGGAGCACGGTCTCGATCCCGCGAAGATCCCGGGCACGGGCAAGGATGGTCGTCTGGTGAAGGCCGATGTTCAGGTCTATCTCGATGGCACCGCCGAGACAGGGGCGCCGCCCGCCGCACCCGCTCCTGTCCCGCAGCCGACCCCGGCACCCGCGCCGCGCGAGCGCGTGGCCATCGCACCAAGCGAGCCTGATCCCGAGGGCCGTGAGGAGCGGGTAAGGATGACCCGCCTCAGGAAGCGCATTGCCGAACGGCTCAAGGCGGCCCAGGACACGGCCGCCATGCTGACGACCTTCAACGAGGTCGACATGTCGCACGTCATGGCCACCCGCAAGGAGTATCAGGAGCGTTTCGAGAAGAAGCACGGCGTGCGCCTGGGCTTCATGTCGTTCTTCGTGAAGGCGGCGATCCAGGCGCTCAAGGACATCCCGGCGGTCAATGGCGAGATCGCGGGCGATGAGATCGTCTACAAGCACTACTACCACATCGGCGTTGCGGTCAGTTCGCCCCAGGGCCTTGTGGTGCCGGTGCTGCGTGACGCCGACCAGATGTCGTTCGCCGGGATCGAAAGGACGATCGGCGACATGGGCCGCAAGGCGCGCGACGGCAAGCTGGTGCCCAATGATCTGACCGGCGGCACATTCACGATCTCCAACGGCGGCATCTTCGGCTCGCTCATGTCGACGCCGATCCTGAACCCGCCGCAGTCGGGCATCCTCGGCATGCACAAGATCCAGCCGCGCCCGGTCGCGGTCGACGGCGAGGTCGTGGTGCGTCCGATGATGTATCTCGCGCTGTCCTACGATCACCGCATCATCGACGGTCGCGAGGCCGTGACCTTCCTGGTGCGCATCAAGGACGCCATCGAAGACCCGCAGCGCCTGCTGTTGGAGATTTAGGACGGGGCCGCCAGCCACCGCGCTGGGAGTCTCCGGTGTCTTCTTCGACCGACGTCACGTTGCACCTGCCCTGCGGCAAGATCGCGTCCGGCAAGTCGACGCTTGTGCGGCACCTGGCGAAGCATCCGGGAACGTTGCCGATCAGCGAGGATCACTGGATGTCAGCGGGGCCGATTTCGAGGAGTTCACGCGCCACTTTGTGCCTCCGACACCGGAGGAAGGTTTCAACGTTTTGCGCTGTGCAGCATGAACCGGGACGCGGGCGTATGCTGATCGCCTGATGTGGCAGGATAGAAGCCGTTGCGCGCACGGTTTATGAGGAGAATGAAGGACGCAAGGGAGGTCGCCATGGCCGAGCAGGAGTTTGATGTCATTGTGATCGGGTCGGGACCCGGCGGCTACGTCTGCGCCATCCGCTGTGCGCAGCTTGGCCTTCGCACCGCCTGTGTCGAGAAGCGCGCAACGCTCGGCGGCACCTGCCTCAACATCGGCTGCATTCCCTCGAAGGCACTGTTGCAGTCGTCCGAGCTGTTTCATCAGGCCAATGGCCATCTGGGCCTGCACGGCGTGAAGGTCTCCGGCGTCGAACTCGACCTTCCGGCCATGATGAAGCGCAAGGACAAGGTGGTCGACACGCTGACCAGGGGAATCGCCGGGCTGTTCAAGAAGAACAGGATCACCCATCTTGCGGGCACCGGACGGATTGTCGATGGCCGCACGGTCGATGTCGACGGCAGGCAGCATACCACCGCGAACATCATCGTCGCGACGGGCTCCGATGTTGCGACCCTGCCCGGCATCGAGATCGACGAGGAGCGCATCGTCAGTTCGACAGGCGCTCTGGCGCTGTCCGAGGTGCCCAGGCGTATGATCGTCATCGGCGGCGGCATCATCGGACTTGAGCTGGGTTCGGTCTGGAGCCGTCTGGGATCCGAGGTCACGGTGGTCGAGTTCCTTGATCGCATCGCGCCTGGTATCGACGCCGAGATCGCCAGCGAGCTCCGGAAGCTGCTCAAGAAGCAGGGCCTTAACTTCAAGCTCGGGTCGAAGGTGACCGACGTGAAGACGCTCAAGAAGGAGCTCAAGGTCTCGGTCGAACCTGCAGCCGGTGGAGATGCGGAGAGCATTGCCTGTGATGTCGTCCTGATGTCCGTCGGCCGCCGGCCCTGCACCGACGGTCTCTGCCTCGCCGAAGCGGGCGTCGCCATGGACGACTGGGGACGGGTTGAGATCGACGGCCACTTCGCGACGACCGTGCCCGGCATCTATGCCATTGGCGACTGCGTGAAGGGTGCCATGCTGGCGCACAAGGCCGAGGACGAGGGCATGGCGGTTGCCGAGATCATCGCGGGCCAGGCCGGCCACGTGAACTATGACACCATTCCCGGTGTCGTTTACACCGAGCCCGAAGCCGCGTCGGTCGGCAAGATGGAAGACGAACTCAAGGAGGCGGGCGTCGACTACAAGATCGGCAAATTCCCCATGCTGGCAAACAGCCGCGCGCGGACCTGCGACCAGACCGGCGGCCTGGTGAAGATCCTCGCCGATGCCAGGACCGATCGTGTTCTGGGTGTGCATATCCTCGGCAGTGGCGCGGGAGAACTGATCGCCGAAGCGGCTGTCGCCATGGAGTTCGGTGCGTCGTCCGAAGACATCGCGCGCACCTGTCACGCCCACCCGACCTTTTCCGAGGCCGTGCGTGAGGCGGCGCTCGCCGTCGACAAGCGGGCGATTCACTTCTAGTCCGTTACGGTTCCTTTCGTTCGCGCCGGCAGGCGACCGCTTGCCAGCCGCCGTTGCCGTGCTGTCATGACCGCTCGCCAAACACATCGAAAGCCGTCCCGTTCTGCTGGTCGCTCTGCTGTGCCTGACGCAGTCCCTGGCGATGACCGGTTTCTCGACATACTGGTCGATGCTGACCGTCGTGCAGCCGATCTGGGGAATGTCGAACGAGCCGGTCGGCTGGGTCTCGGGCATCATCTTCGGCGGCTATGTGCTGCTGGCGCCGCCCGGCCATCGCGGCGCCACCATGGCGGTTCATGTGGTCGTGGGTTTCAGCGGCGTCCGGTTCGGGCCGATGCTGGCCGGCATCGCGCTCGACGTCTCCGGCGGTCAAACATCGGTGCAGGCGTGGGGGCTGACGTTGACGCTGATCGGCGGCTTCGGTCTTCTGGGACTGGCCAGCTTGCTGCCGCTCGGCCGTCAGGCGCGCGGGTGCGCGTTGCGGTAGACCTCAAGCAGGCCTTCGGTGTCGACATCGGTGTAACGCTGTGTCGTCGACAGGCTCGCGTGGCCCAGCAACTCCTGGATCGTCCTGAGATCCGCGCCGCCACCCAGCAGGTGGGTTGCGAAGCTGTGGCGCATGGCGTGCGGTGTGGCGCTCGACGGCAGCCCCAGCATGGTCCTGATCTCGCGGAACCGGCGCTGGGCAACACCCGGGTTGAGACGTTTGCCTTTCACACCGATGAAGAGCGGGGCATCGCGCGGCGCGCCGTCGGGCCGGTGCGCCAGATAGGCCTCAAGCGCCTGTTTCACGCGTGGCAGCAGTGGCACCACCCGTTCCTTGCCGCCCTTACCGACGATCCGCATGGTATCGCCCGCGTCCCGAACCTGGCCGATGTCGAGCGACAGTGCCTCGCCGATCCGCAGCCCGCCGCCGTAGAGCAGCATCAGCAGCGCGAGGTCGCGCCGGGCGAGCCATGGCGGCTGGTCGGGATCGTCGGCCAGCGCGAGAACGTCGGTCGATTCGTCCGAGGTGAGCGGCCGCGGCACCTGGCGCGGCAGCTTCGGCGCCCGCACCGCCTCCATGGCCGGATTGGAAACCAGGCCCTGACGATTGAGATAACGATAGAAGCTCCTGACCGCCGAGAGCGACCGCGCGGTCGAGGTCCTGGCGAGACCGCGGCGCGTCCGGTCGGCCAGCCATGCGCGGAAGTCGGCGGGCTTCAGGCTGGCAAGCGTCTTGAGATCAGCTGCTGCCCCGCGATGTTCGGCGACGAAACCGAGGAAGCGCACGAGGTCGCGTGTATAGGCTTCGATCGTGTGTCTGGAGGCGCGCCGCTCGCTGGCGAGCTGTTCCCGCCAGGTCGTGACGGTGTCGTCGAGAGAGGCGGTCAGAGCGGCAGCCCCAGTTTCTTGCGCAGGCAACGGTCGAGAACGTTGGCCAGGAACCGATAGAGCCCGACGGGATCACCCGGCTGGAAGTGTTCGGGATGGCGCGATCCCAGAGCCAGCACCCCGGGCGGAAGGCCGTTGTTGCCGCCGAACCGCGCCAGGGTTTCGGACGTCACCAAGGTCGCTGCACCCTTGAAGAGCGTCTCGTCCGCATGGGCCGGCGAGCGGATGATGACGTCCCGGTCGTCATCCATCAGCTGGTCGACGGTGCCCTGAACGACACAGCGGACGCCGCAGGTGACACGGGCCTCACCGCCCGGGCATTCGGTCTCGACGGCAAGCGTGACGACGTCGACGCCCAGCAGGATGGCGAGGTCGGAGGTGACGATCTCGATCAGGTGGTCGAGGTCGCACCCCCCGATCATGGCGAGCGCGCCGGCATGCACACGGTTTTCCAGCGAACGCTCGCGCCGCGTGCGGGCGACCAGTTCACCCTGTTCGGCACGGATGCCCACGGCTTCTTCCCGCAGACGCTGGATCATGTGCGCCTGCAGGTCCTGGACGTTGTCGCCCATTGCGCGGCTGGGCGGCACCAAGGCATCGAGCAGTCCGCGGCGCTGATTCAGGAAGTCCGGATTGTCCCGTAGATAGGCCTCGACCGTCTCCGCAGACAGGTCCTCGCTCGCGGCGGTCTGTGCGGTATCCGGTTTGCTGGCCATAACGGATCGCGACCTAGAGGATCGCCTGACCGGTCTTCTGCCAGTCGGCAAGGAAGGCCGCGAGACCCTTGTCGGTCAGGGTATGGTTGGCGAGCTTGCGCAGCACGTCGGGCGGCAGAGTCGCGACATCGGCACCGATCATCGCCGCCTGCTTGAGATGGATCGGCGTGCGGATCGAGGCCACCAGGATCTCGGTGTCGAGCGCGGCATAGTTGTCGTAGATCGTCTTGATCTCGGCGATCAGCTTCATGCCGTCATGGCCTATGTCTTCGAGTCGGCCGACGAACGGCGAGATGAAGGTCGCGCCGGCCTTGGCTGCCAGCAGGGCCTGGCTGGCGGAGAAGCAGAGCGTCACGTTGACCCGGGTGCGGGCCGCCGAGAGTGCCTTGCAGGTCTTCAGGCCATCCCAGGTGAGCGGCACCTTGATCGTGATGTTCGGCGCCACTGCCGCGAGCTTGCGGCCTTCGGCCAGCATCGTCTCATGATCGGTGGCGGTGACCTCGGCGCTCACAGGCCCGGGTACGATGTCGCAGATCTCCTTCAGCACTTCCACGAAGTCACGCCCGGTCTTGGCAACGAGCGACGGATTGGTGGTAACGCCATCCACCATGCCGGTCGCGGCGAGGTCGCGGATCTCGTCCACATCGGCGGTATCGACAAAGAACTTCATGAAGCGGCTTCCGGTTCCCGAACGTGTTGTTGATGACTTGGCGGCGAAGCCATTGCGACCGCGCCGCTGCATGGCAAAGTGTAGCGGATGCCTCAGGATAATGCCACAGAACCGGCGCATGACGAGGGCCTGAAAACGGTGAAGGTCCTGCTGCCTTTGCCGGTTCCGGGTCCCTACGACTATGCAGTGCCCCACGATCTCGATGCGACCGAGGGCGCGATCGTCCGCGTGCCGCTCGGCATGCGCGAAGTGACCGGTGTCGTCTGGGGCGAGGGCGACGGTGAGGTCGCGATCGAGAAGTTGCGGGCCATCGTGGCAGTCAAGGACGTGCCGCCGCTGAGCGATGCAATGCGTGCCTTCATCTCATGGGTTGCGCGTTACACGATGAGCAGCGAGGCGAACGTGTTGCGCATGGTGCTGCGCGTACCTGACGCGCTTGACCCGCCGAAGCCGATCCGTGCGCTCCGAGCGACGGGGCGGGAGCCCGAGCGTGTCACACCGTCACGCCGCCGTGTGCTGGAACTGATGGCCGACGGCTACGCGCGGCTTGCCCGCGACGTAACCGTTGAAGCAGGCGTCGGCGCATCGGTGCCGAAGGGGCTGGTGTCAGCCGGCGCGCTCGAGGAGGTCACCCTTCCGCACCGCATCGCTGTCACGCCGCCCGATCCCGAAGCCGGGGGGCCCGCGCTCTCCGACGATCAGGCCCGTGCCGCGACGGTGCTTGGTGAAGCGGTCGAACGAAACGCCTTCGACACGATCGTGCTGGAGGGGGTCACAGGCTCCGGCAAGACAGAGGTTTACTTCGATACCATCGCGCGGGTCCTCGAAGCCGGCAGGCAGGCACTCGTGCTCCTGCCGGAGATTGCGCTCAGTGCCCAGTTCCTGGAACGCTTCGAGGCCCACTTCGGTGCCGAACCCGCCGTCTGGCATTCCGATGTGTCCCACAGGCTCCGTCGCGATGTCTGGCGCGGGATCGCGACCGGCGAGGTCCGCGTGGTCGTCGGTGCGCGTTCGGCGCTCTACCTGCCCTTCCGGGAACTCGGCCTGATCGTTGTCGACGAGGAACACGACGGCTCCTACAAGCAGGATGACGGCGTCTGCTACCACGCCCGCGATATGGCGGTGGTGCGTGCGTCGCTGGAAGCCCTTCCCATCGTGCTCTGTTCGGCGACGCCGTCGCTCGAGACTCTGGCCAATATCGATCGCGGCCGGTACCGCCACATCAATCTGCCGAGCCGGCACGCCGGGGCCGCCATGCCGACGGTGGAGACGGTGGACATGACCAGGGCCGGCACCGAGCGGGGCCGGTGGCTCTCGCCGCCTCTGGTCGCGGCGCTGACGGTCTGTCGGGAGACCGGCGAACAGGCCTTGCTTTATCTCAACCGGCGCGGCTATGCGCCGTTGACCCTGTGCCGGACCTGCGGACACCGGATCGCGTGTCCCAACTGTTCCGCCTGGATGGTTGAACACCGCCACCGCGGGCGCCTGCAATGCCATCACTGCGGCACCTGGACGCCGCGACCCGAGACCTGTCCGGCATGCGGCAATACGGATTCCCTCGTTGCCTGCGGGCCCGGCGTCGAGCGGCTGGCCGAGGAGGTCGCCGAACGTTTCCCCGACGCCCGGGTCGAGATCATGGCGTCGGACACGCTGATGAGGCCCGCCGACGTCGCGGCCATGGTCGCCAGGATCGAGAAGGGCGAGCTCGACATTCTGATCGGCACCCAAGTCGCCGCAAAGGGGCATCATTTCCCGATGCTCACGCTGGTCGGCGTGGTCGATGCCGATCTTGGTCTCGACGGCGGCGATCCCCGTGCCATGGAGCGCACCTGGCAGCTCTTGCACCAGGTCGCCGGCCGGGCCGGGCGTGAGGAACGGCCGGGCCGGGTGCTTCTGCAGACCTTCGAGCCGCGACATCCGGTCATGCAGGCGCTGGTCTCGGGCGATCGCGATCGGTTCCTCGAGCGGGAGAAGCGCGGCCGCGAGGAGGCCGGGATGCCGCCCTATGGGCGCCTCGCCGGGATCGTCGTATCTGGTACCGACGAGGCCGAAGTGCGGCGCCTTGCTCACGATCTTGCCCGGAACGCACCGCACGGGCCGGGTATTGACACCTTCGGTCCCGCACCTGCGCCGCTCTCGCTGCTCCGGGGCCGTTTCCGCTGGCGGCTGCTGGTCAAGGCGGGCCGCGATGTCGCACTCCAGAATGCCCTGAGAACATGGCTGGAGCCGGTCCGCCTGCGGGGCAGCATGAGGCTGCAGGTCGATGTCGATCCTCTGGGCTTTCTTTGAGCCGATCTGCGATCCCGCGCCACCTCAGACTTGCAAGTGTCACGGGCAGAGCCTTGCCATGGTGGAAGGCTTTTGATTTCGTTCGAATCGCGCACCCGCGGACCGGCAAGCCCAAGTAGATCGCGACTCTTTCCTTGCGCAACTGGCTAACATTTCGTACCCTGTCTACTCGTATTGATTGAAGGAGGGTTTTATGGGAGCCAAGCGTAAGCGGTCGATTGTCAAGGACAAGTACGGTTTTGTGGAAGGCGAAGGCCCGTCCAAGATTGCGGCGGAACTTGCTAGGAGGCCGATGACCAAGAAGGAAATCGACACGTTCTACAGCAACAATTCCCGCTACGGCCCTAAGTACAAGAACATGCCGAAGTTTAAGGCTGTTCTGAACAAGAACGGTTTCAAGCTGGAGCGCTCCGGCTCGGGTAGTCAAATGACTTACAGGATTATCGAGAACTAGGCAAATCTCGAGTCAGTATGTTCTTGGATAAAGAGGCGGGTATCTAACCCGCCCCTTTTCCTTGAGCAATACACAATACAATAGTCACGTTACATAATAAACATAATAACTCGTCTATGGAGGTTGGCGTCGTAACCGATTCCTGGAGTCTGTACTGGATCTCGTTGCGCTCATACAAGATGGTTTCGCGTCGTTCGTGTATCTGGCTTTTCCGGTCTGTTGCTTGGCGCGCTCAATGGTCTTGAGCCCGGGCTACAAGACCATGATACAGCATTCGTCGTTGCCGTTCGCGGCACGTCGGACTAGGTCGCCATGCTTGGTCTCTCTGCCATCGTGTCTCACAGCATCATTGTTTGGGTACTCGCGCTCTGTGCGCTCAGCTACGGCGACGGGTTGATCGGCGAGAAGTTTGAATCCTGGTTCATGATGGTGGAGGGCGTGCTGATCGTGATCTTCGAGCCGGTGATGGTCTGGCGCATGAAACAGGTAGCGCGTTGTGCTCTGGCGGGCCACTTACATGCAGACATCCTGCTCTCAGACCCCCTAGGCTGCTGCAATCGCGCAAGACGAATGATTCCCGGTGCCGGGTGTCCGGTTCGTTCGGGAATCCGGGCGTTTGGACGAATCCCTCCGCCTTCCGCCGACTCTTGTTGCGTGGCCCATGTGGCTGTGTTACCACCCCGGCGGCTTCGAGCTAGGAGGTTGGAGCGCGCTTCCGAAGTGCTCTTCGACGAGACCAGAAACCATAGCTCTGACACACCGTTAGCAGAAGACGAGGGCACCTCTCTTGGCCACCGACGACAGCGTAGTCACAGGCCTTTCGGGTCGCTATGCCCGCGCGCTCTACGAGCTTGCCGACGAAGGCAAGCATCTGGACGCCGTGGCGGACGATCTTCGTGGTCTGGCGACTGCTCTTTCCGAATCCGGGGACCTGCGCCGGCTGGTCGAAAGCCCCGTTCTGTCGCGTGATGAACAGGGCCGCGCCATGGCCGCAATCTGCGATGCCATGCAGGCCTCGGCGCTGACGTGCAACACCGTGGGGCTTCTGGCCCAGCAGCGTCGCCTGTTCGCGCTGGCCGATGTCGTTTCCGATTACCTGCGCCTGCTGGCCGCCCACCGGGGCGAGGCCACGGCCGAGGTAACCTCGGCGCGCGCCATGAGCGATGCGGAGCTCGACAAGCTGCGCGCCACGCTCAAAGAGATTGTCGGCCGCGATGTTGCGGTCGAGACCAAGGTCGACCCCTCGCTTCTGGGCGGCCTGATTGTTCGCGTCGGATCGCGCATGCTCGACAGCTCGATCCGCACCAAACTCCAACGCCTTGAGCTTGCGATGAAAGGGGCTGGCTGATGGATATCCGCGCCGCCGAAATCTCCTCGATCATTAAGGACCAGATCGCCAACTTCGGCACCGAAGCCGAAGTCGCCGAAGTCGGTCGTGTGCTGTCTGTCGGTGACGGCATCGCCCGCGTCTATGGTCTCGACAACGTGCAGGCCGGCGAGATGGTCGAATTCCCCGGCGGAATTCAGGGCATGGCGCTGAACCTCGAGACTGACAACGTCGGTATCGTGATTTTCGGCAATGACCGTCAGATCCTTGAGGGCGACACCGTCAAGCGAACCGGCAACATCGTGGACGTGCCGACTGGCAAGGGTCTTCTGAGCCGTGTCGTCGACGCGCTCGGCAACCCGATCGACGGCAAGGGCGACATCGAGTCGACCGAGCGCCGCGTCATCGAGGTCAAGGCGCCCGGCATCATCCCGCGTCAGTCGGTGTCGGAGCCCATGCAGACCGGCCTCAAGGCGCTTGACGCGCTCGTCCCGGTCGGCCGCGGCCAGCGTGAGCTGATCATTGGTGACCGCCAGACCGGCAAGACCGCCGTGGCGATCGACACCATCATCAACCAGAAGGGCAATTGGGCATCGGGTGACGAGAGCAAGCGTCTCTACTGCATCTACGTCGCCGTCGGCCAGAAGCGCTCCACGGTCGCCCAGATCGTCAAGGCGCTTGAGGACAACGGTGCTATGGAGTACACCACCGTCGTCGCCGCGACCGCGTCAGATCCGGCCCCGATGCAGTTTCTGGCGCCCTATGCCGGCTGCGCCATTGGCGAGTACTTCCGTGACAACGGCATGCACGCCTTGGTGATTTACGACGATCTTTCCAAGCAGGCTGTCAGCTACCGCCAGGTTTCGCTGCTGCTGCGCCGCCCGCCGGGTCGTGAGGCCTATCCGGGCGACGTCTTCTATCTCCACAGCCGCCTGCTCGAGCGTGCAGCCAAGATGAACGACAGCGAAGGCGGCGGCTCGCTGACCGCTCTGCCGGTCGTCGAGACCCAAGCCTCGGACGTGTCGGCCTACATCCCGACCAACGTGATTTCGATCACCGACGGTCAGATCTTCCTGGAGAGCGAACTCTTCTACCAAGGCATCCGCCCCGCCATTAACGTCGGCATCTCGGTGTCGCGTGTGGGATCGGCGGCCCAGACCAAGGCGATGAAGAAGGTCGCCGGCTCGATCAAGCTGGAACTCGCGCAGTACCGCGAGATGGCGGCCTTCGCGCAGTTCGCCTCGGACCTCGACGCCTCGACCCAGCGGCTGCTGGCGCGTGGCGAGCGTCTCACCGAGCTGCTCAAGCAGGGCCAGTACCAGCCCATGCCCGTCGAAGAGCAGGTCGCCTCGATCTTTGCCGGCGTGAACGGCTACCTCGACGGCATCGCGCCGTCTGCGGTGGTGCATTACGAGAGCGAGATGCTTGATGCGATCCGCGACAAGGGTGCCGACATCCTGTCCGACATCCGCTCCTCGGGTGCGCTCTCGGACGAGACCGCCGGCAAGCTCACCGCTTTTCTCGACGACTTCACCAAGTCGTTTGTGGGCTGACCCAGTAACCGGCCCGGCGGATAGCTCATGGCGAACCTGAAGGTCCTTCGCACGCGGATCAACAGCGTCCGGTCGACGCGTAAGATCACGAGTGCGATGAAGATGGTGGCGGCGGCCAAGCTGCGCCGTGCCCAGGAATCGGCTGAAGCAGCGCGTCCCTATGCCGAGCGCATGGCGCGCATGATGGCCTCGCTCGCCGGCGCCTTTGCGGGTCGCGAGGATGCGCCCCAGCTGCTGGCCGGCAACGGCAAGGACCACGCCCACCTGCTCGTCGTCGTGACCTCGGACCGCGGTCTATGCGGCAGCTTCAACGTCGGCGTTGTGCGCGCCACACGCCGGCGGGTTCTTGAGCTGCGCGATCAGGGCAAGGAGGTGAAGCTCCTTTGCCTGGGCCGCAAGGGCCGCGACATGCTGCGCCGCGAGTTCGGCTCCATGATCGTTGACACCGTGCTCGGCATCGACAAGGGCTTCTCTTTCGATACCGCGTCCGACATCGCCCACAAGATTACCTGCATGTTCGAGTCCGGTGAGTTCGATGTCTGCACCGTGGTCTTCAACAAGTTCATCTCGGTTATGAACCAGGACGTCACCTGGCAGGGCTTGATCCCGGCAACGACCGGCGGCAACGATGCCGGCGAGCCCGATGATCTGGGCGGCGCGGTCTACATCTTCGAGCCCGACGAGTTCGAGATCCTCGAAGAGCTGCTGCCGCAGAACATGGGCGTTCAGATCTTCCGCAGCCTGATGGAGAGCCAAGCCTCCGAGCACGCTGCGCGTATGACCGCCATGGACAACGCCACTCGCAACGCAGGCGATATGATCGATCGCCTGAACCTGATCTACAACCGTACGCGTCAGGCCGCGATCACCACCGAAATCACAGAAATCGTGTCGGGTGCCGAGGCGCTCTAGGGCACGAGTAAGAGCAGGAGAGTCTCCATGAGCACCAACTCCGTGGGCCGTATCAGCCAGGTTCTGGGTGCCGTCGTCGACGTGCAGTTCGACGGCGATCTGCCGAACATCATGAATGCGCTCGAGACGACCAACCAGGACAAGCGCCTGGTTCTGGAGGTCGCGCAGCATCTGGGCGAGAATCAGGTTCGCACGATCGCCATGGATGCGACCGAAGGTCTGGTCCGCGGCCAGGAGGTCAAGGACACCGGCGAGGCCATCGCCGTTCCGGTGGGTCCCGAGACTCTCGGCCGCATCCTGAACGTTGTCGGTGAGCCGATCGACGAGCGCGGTCCGGTCAACTCGGCCCAGACCCTGCCGATCCACCGCGAGGCGCCCGAACTTGTCGACCAGTCGACTGAAGCCGAGGTTCTCGTCACCGGCATCAAGGTCATCGACCTGCTGGAGCCCTACGTGAAGGGCGGCAAGATCGGCCTTTTCGGCGGTGCCGGCGTGGGCAAGACCGTCATCATCATGGAGCTGATCAACAACATCGCGAAGGCGCACGGCGGTTACTCCGTGTTCGCGGGCGTGGGTGAGCGGACCCGTGAGGGCAACGACCTCTACCACGAGATGATCGAATCGGGCGTTATCGACCTTGAGGGTGGCAACTCGAAGGCCGCGCTGGTCTACGGCCAGATGAACGAGCCTCCGGGGGCTCGTGCCCGTGTCGGCCTGACCGGCCTCACGCTCGCCGAGTACTTTCGCGACGCCGAGGGCCAGGACGTGCTGCTCTTCGTCGACAACATCTTCCGCTTCACCCAGGCGGGCTCCGAGGTGTCGGCCCTGCTCGGCCGTATTCCTTCTGCAGTGGGCTATCAGCCGACGCTGGCCACCGAAATGGGCAACCTGCAGGAGCGCATCACCTCGACCACCAAGGGCTCGATCACCTCGGTGCAGGCGATTTACGTGCCGGCCGACGACCTGACCGACCCGGCGCCGGCGACCTCGTTCGCGCATCTTGACGCCACGACCGTGTTGTCGCGTCAGATCGCCGAGCTCGGCATTTACCCGGCGGTGGATCCGCTCGACTCGACCTCGCGCATTCTCGATCCGCGCGTCATCGGCGATGAGCACTACCAGGTGGCGCGTTCGGTGCAGGAAGTTCTGCAGCGCTACAAGTCGCTCCAGGACATCATCGCCATTCTGGGCATGGACGAGCTCTCCGAAGAGGACAAGCTGGTCGTGGCCCGTGCGCGCAAGATCCAGCGCTTCCTAAGCCAGCCGTTCCATGTCGCCGAGGTGTTCACCGGCGTGCCCGGCGTCTTCGTCGAGCTTGAGGACACCATCAAGGGCTTCAAGGCGATCGTCGCCGGTGAGTACGACGACCTGCCCGAGCAAGCCTTCTACATGGTCTCCGGCATTGACGCGGCGATCGAAAAGGCCAAGCGGCTCGCTGCTGAGGCTGCGTAAGCCGGGACGAAGGAACCTGAACGATGGTGAACAAGGTCAGCTTCGAACTCGTCAGTCCCGAGCGCCTTCTGGTGTCGGACCAGTTCGACATGGTGGTGATCCCCGGTGGTGACGGCGATTTCGGCGTCCTGCCCGATCACGCGCCGCTGATCTCGACCATCCGCGCCGGCGTGATCGACATTCACGACGGCGGGTCGGTCGCCCATCGGGTGTTCGTCGGCGGCGGCTTCGCCGAGGTTCTGCCGGATCGTTGCACGGTGCTTGCCGAAGAGGCGGTCATGGTTGCCGACATCGATCGCAGCGACGTCGAGGCCCGCATCCGCGATGCCGAACTCGACGTCCGCGACGCGGAGACCGATCAGGCCCGCGCCAAGGCGCAGTCGCGGCTGGACTCGCTCACCACCATGCTCGAGGCCGCCTAGTAAGTCGTGCGCACGGCGGTTTTTCCGCCTGCCCCGTGATGCCGAATCTGTCGATTGATGCCGCCTTGTCGGCGAACTCCTGCGCGAGCGTGCCGCCGAACAATGGCTGTACTCCATGGCGCAATCTTGAGGTTGGCACAGCGGTACACTACATATTCTTGTCTAACGCGGACTTTCAGGCAGATCGCGGAGCGCGGGATCATGGGACACTGGACGTTAGACGACATCAACTGGACGGCCTTCGATGCCAGAAAGGCCGACCCGGATACGGTTCGCATCATCAAGGCTGCTTCGCTGGTGGAGCACAATGGTGATGTGTATGGCCGCTATCTCGCCAACGTCTTCGAGGGTGACGAGGATTTCGTTGCCGCCGCCCACCAGTGGGCGCGAGAAGAGGTGCAGCATGGCGTTGCCTTGGCCCGCTGGGCAAACCTCGCGGATCCTGACTGGGACTTCGAGGCCGCCAGGCGGCGCTTCAACTCCGGCTACGAGCAGGTCGACCTGGAGCGCGAAAGCTCCGTGCGCGGCTCTCGCTGTGCAGAACTGATCGCGCGCTGCATCGTCGAGGTCGGAACCTCATCCTACTATTCCGCGCTGGCCGATTCGACCGACGAGCCGGTTCTGAAGGAAATCTGCAAGCAGATCGCGGCCGACGAATTCCGTCACTACAAGCTCTTCTATGAGCATATGAAGCGCTACAAGGCCGACGAGGCGATTAACCTGGTGCGGCGCATCAAGGTGGCAATCGGACGCATGGCGGAAGGCGAGGACGACGAACTCGCCTATGCCTATTACGCGGCGAACAACATCGAAGGGCCTTACGACCGGAAGGCTTGCGCTGCTGCGCACGGCAGCCGTGCCCTGACGCGGTACCAGCCGGGTCACATCAAGCTCGCGACCAACATGACGATGAAGGCCATTGGCCTGAAGCCACAAAGCAAGATGGGTTCGTGGTTCGCGCGCGTCGTCTGGCGTCTGTTCGATTGGCGCCGCGATCGTATGGTCAGGCACGCGCCGGCCTTCTGAGCTCTAGGCCGTTAGGCCATCAAACCGTTTGAAGACCTCAGCGTAGACCTCTCGTTTGAAGTCGACGATGGCGTCAATGATCGCCGTCGGTGTCATCCAGCGCCATGAGACGAACTCCGGGTCATCGACGCCCTCGACATTGATCTCGGAATCCCGACCATCGAACTGCATGGCGAACCAAATCTGTCGCTGGCCTCGATACCAGCGTTTCCGCAGCGGTTCCGGCAGGTCGTAGTAGAGCCATTCCCGGGTCTGCTGAAGAACCGTCACATCGACGATACCCGTTTCTTCGGCAAGCTCTCGCAGGGCGGCCTCTTCAGGCGATTCCCCCTTGTCGATTCCGCCCTGCGGCATCTGCCAGGCACCAGGCATGCCCATACGCTCGGCCGCAAATACCAGACCGCTGCCGTTGATCAGGACGATTCCGACGCAGTCCCGATAGGACCTTTCCTTCGTGGCCAAACGCTGTTGCTCAGTTGACGGACATGCCGTTCAGCGCGTTGACCAGAGCGAGGCCTTCGAGCAGATCGAGGGCGCGGCCGAGCTGGTAGTCGTCGAGCGCTTCCTCGCTGCGGCCCGACATGTCTTCCTCATGGCCGTCGCCGTCCAGGCTGTTGCGCAGATCTGCTTCACCGGCGAAGTCGTCCTCTTCCTCTTCGGACGCGATCGTCGCCTCCTTGACCAGGATATCAGGGGCGATGCCCGTCGCTTGGATCGAGATGCCCGACGGCGTGTAGTAGCGCGCCGTGGTGAGACGCATCGCACCATGGCTCGGCAGCGGAATGATGGTCTGGACCGATCCCTTGCCGAAGGACTGCTCGCCCATGATGATCGCCCGCTGGTGATCCTGCAGGGCACCGGCCACGATCTCGGACGCTGAGGCGGAGCCGGCATTGATCAGCACCACGACCGGCAGGCCCTGGGCCAGATCGCCGGGCCGCGCGTTGAAGCGCTGCGTGCTGTCGTCGCGACGGCCACGGGTCGAGACGATCTCGCCCTGATCGAGGAAAACGTCGGAGACCGCGATCGCCTGATCGAGCAGGCCGCCCGGGTTGTTGCGAAGGTCGACGACCACACCCTGGAGCTCCTCACCGGCCTCGGCTTCCATGCTCTCGAGCGCATCAATCAGGCCTTCCTCGGTCTGCTCGGTGAACGAGGTGATGCGGACGTAGCCAACCTTGTCCTCCATGCGCCAGCGCACGGACTTGATGGTTATGATGTCGCGGGTGACCGTGATTTCGAGCGGCTCGTCCGCGCCCTCGCGCACGATTGTCAGCGTGATGTCGGTCTTGACCGGGCCACGCATCTTGTCGACCGCTTCGCCCAGGGTCAGGCCGAGCACGGGTTCATCGTCGAGATGGGTCACGTAGTCGCCCGCCTTGATGCCGGCACGGTCAGCCGGCGTGTCGTCGATCGGCGAGACGACCTTGACGAAGCCATCTTCCATCGTGACCTCAATGCCCAGCCCGCCGAACTCACCACGGGTCTGAACCTGCATTTCGTCGAAGTTTTTCGGGCTCAGGTAACTCGAATGGGGATCGAGCGAGACCAGCATGCCCCGGATGGCCGCCTCGATGAGCTCCTCATCGGTGACCTCTTCGACATACTCCGCCCGCACGCGCTCAAAGACGTCGCCAAACAGGTTGAGCTGGCGGTAAGTCTCGCTGCTCGCTGCGTCGACATGGTCGACGCCAGGGGTCATCAGCGCCAGAATCAGGGCCACCACAACAACCGATCGTTTCATCCGCCGCTCACTTCGCTGTAGCCAGCCACCATCCAAGGCTGGGGGTTGATTGGATCGCCATTGTGCCGCAACTCGACATACAGCACCGGCGGTTCGGCTCCATCGGAAGCCATGGCACCGATCGGTTCGCCGGCCAAAAGCCACTGGCCCAGAACCACGTCGATGCGTGAAAAACCTGCTAACACGGTATGGTATCCTTCACCGTTATCAATGATCAACAAATGCCCGTAATCACCGAACGCACCGGTGTAGACCACCTCACCGTCAAAGGGCGTTACGATTCGGGACCCCGGTTCGGATGAAATCGCGAAGCCCTCGCTCGTCCGTCCGTCGGGCAGCGTGTCGCCGAACGCGGCCACGATGGTGCCCGCCACGGGCAGCGGCAGACGGCCCCGCTGGTCGCTGAAACTGCTGCGTGAAAGAGCCTCAAGGGCGGCTGTCATCGCCTCCGTGGCTTCCGCCGACCGCTGTTCCTCTTCGATACGCAGGCTAACCAGGAGGTCCTTGAGCGATTCGGCTTCCGCGGCCATCTTCTCCTGGCGCTGGGCGAGCTCTGCCTCGTCACGGCGAAGCGCGATCAGCAGTTCGGCCTTGCGGTCGACAGTTGCCGCGGCTGTGGCCTGCTCCTCGCGGATTCGTTCCAGCGTGGCCGCAAGCGCGGCCTCCTTGACGGCTGTCTCGTCGCGCAGGGCGGCCACGGATTCGACCGTCTGCCGGATCTCGTCGACACGCGTCTGCAGGACCGGAGAGACCGAGGCCAGGAGCATGGCCATGCGGTGAGTGTCGGTCGGTGAGGTCGGCATCGCAAGCAGCATGTCGGCGGGCTGGCGCGCGATGCGCTGCAACGCGGCCAGGACAAGCCCGAACTCCGCCCATCTCGCCGCGAACTCGACCTCGCTATGGGCCAGAAGAACCTTGAGATCCTGCAGTTCCAACTCGATCGCAACGCGCTCGGTTTCCAGCGTCCGGATCTCCTGATCGGTTGCCAGCAGGCGAATGCGCAGCAGATCGAGTTCGTCGGCGATGGCGGTCGCCTCCGCACTCAGAACCGTGCGTTGCTGTTCCGTGTCTTCGATATCGGCCCCGAGCTCGTCGAGCCGTTCGGTCACTTCCTCTGCATTCTGCGCCTGCGCAAGGACAGTTGCGGCGAGAGTGATCGCGAGAATGACCGAAGCGACAGCTCGGCGCATCAGCCCTCCTTGGCCAACAGGGTCCGTCCCGTCATGTCGCCGGGTTGCGGAAGCTCAAGCAGGTCGAGCAGCGTCGGGGCGAGATCGGCGAGACCGCCCCGACGAAGGATGCGGCCTTGCGGCGGATTGACGATCACCAGCGGTACCGGATTGGTCGTGTGCGCGGTGTGGGCTTCTCCGGTTATGGGGTCACGCATCATCTCGATGTTGCCGTGGTCGGCGGTGACGACCATGTGGCCGCCGGCGTCGGTCACAGCGTGAGCAATGCGACCGAGACTGTGGTCGACGGTCTCGACGGCCTTCAGAGCAGCAGCGAAGTCGCCGGTGTGTCCCACCATGTCCGGATTGGCGAAGTTGCAGATCACGACATCGAAGCTGCGGTCGCGAATCGCCGCGACCAGCCGATCGGTGACCTCTTCGGCCGACATCTCGGGCTTTAGGTCGTAGGTTGCGACCTTCGGCGAGGGTATCAGGATGCGGTCCTCGCCCTGGAACACATTCTCCCTGCCGCCGTTGAAGAAGTAGGTCACGTGCGCGTATTTCTCCGTCTCGGCGATGCGGAGCTGGCGCAAACCAGCGTCCGCAACAAGGCTCCCCAAGGTCTTGGTCATGTTCTGCGGGGCGAACAGGGCGGGAAGAAGGCGGTCGAGTGCGACCGAATAGGACACCATGCCTGCCGCAGCCGCGAAACGCGGCCGGCTGGCCATGGAAAAATCTGCGAAGTCGGGGTCGAGCAGGGCGGTCAGAATCTGGCGTGCCCGATCGGCGCGGAAGTTCGCCATGAGCAGTCCGTCGCCGTCCTGCATGCCGTCGTAGTCGTCAATGATGCGCGGGGTGACAAACTCGTCGGTTTCGCCAGCGTCATGGGCTGACGTCACGGCCTCGTCGGCGGTCGACGAAGGAGACCCGGTGCCGTTGACAAGAGCCTCGCAGGCAAGCTCAAGCCGCTCCCACCGCTTGTCGCGATCCATCGCGTAGTAACGCCCTGTCACAGTGCCGATGACGGCGTGCGGGGCATCCGCCTGAAACCGCGCCAGGTACGCGCGCGCGCTCGACGGCGGCGTGTCGCGGCCGTCAAGGAAGGCATGGGTCACGACAAGCACACCTTCCGAGTGGAGAATGTTGGCGAGTGCAGCCATATGATTCTGATGGCTGTGTACGCCGCCCGGTGAGAGCAGGCCCATCAGGTGACAACGCCCGCCGCTCCCCTTCAGCGCCGTGATCAGGCCGGTGAGCTCGTTTTTGTGTGCCAGCGAGCCGTCGGCTATGGTCTTGTCGATCCGCGGCAGGTCCTGCATCACGATGCGGCCTGCACCCATGGTGAGATGACCGACTTCCGAGTTGCCCATCTGGCCGCAGGGAAGGCCGACCGCTTCACCCGATGTTTCCAAGCTGGTGGCGAGCCCGGTTTCCAGCATGCGTCGCCACACAGGGGTTTTTGCCGTCAGGATGGCGTTGTCCGGTCCCGCCGGTGCGAGACCCCAGCCGTCGAGAATGCAGAGAACGAGGGGACCGGGGCGCTGGGACGGGCTCATGCTTGTCTCAAGAGTGGGGAGGGGCTGATGTAAGGCCAGACCCGGCAGCTGGCAACATGAGCCGTTCAATCCCGGTGATAGGGGTGGCCGGCGAGAATGGTGTGAGCCCGGTAAAGCTGCTCAATCAGCATGATGCGTGCCATCTTGTGGGGCCAGGTCATCGTGCCGAGCGATAACGTGAGGAATGCCCTGGACCGGACCGCATCGCTCAGTCCGTCCGCACCCCCAATCACGAACCCGATGTCACGGTCTCCCTCGTCACGCTGGTGCCCGAGCCATTCCGCCAGCTGGCGGCTGGTCCGAGTCTTGCCGCGCTCATCGAGCGCCACCAGCGTGCTGCCATCCGGCAGCGCCGCAAGCAGCTTCTCGCCTTCGCGCTCCCTGCGCCGAGGCCCATAGGCATCCGCGATTTCGCGCAGAGTGAGCGCCCACGGGAGCCGTCCGGCGTAGTCGTCCCACAGCGTGCGGAACGGACCATCCCGCACGCGCCCGACTGTCGCCACGGTCAGTCGCATGGCGGTGGGACGGTCAGGTCAGGTCTGCTCAGGCCGTGGCTTCGACCGGCACAGGCATGGGCATCGACCACATCTTTTCCAGATTGTAGAGACCGCGGATTTCGCTGCGGAAGATGTGGATCACCACATCTCCCAGATCGACAAGGACCCATTCGCCAGCATCGTAGCCTTCGATGCCGTTGACGGCGAAACCGGTTTCCTTGACGGCCTCCACCAGACGATCGGCCAGTGCCGTGACCTGTCGTTGCGACTGGCCGCTGCAGATGATCATGTAATCGGCGAAGGTGGTTTTCCCGGCGAGATCGATGGTCACCACATCTTCGGCCTTGCCGTCTTCAAGTGCGCTCGTGGTGAGCGAGACGATATCCAGGATCTGTTTCCTGGCGTTGGTCTGACGAGGAATGGGTTCTTCTCCCTTAGAGCGTTGGTCCGTCGTCCTGTCCCGCGAAGCCGAACCTTCGGTCGCCCGCCCGAATGGCTGTCGCCGAGGCGGGGTGCCGCGGGCCGAGAACAAACGCCCAGACCGGCGGCTCACAATCGGCGATTACCTGGGCCCTCAGGGCTGGAAGGCGATAACGCCGAAACCGGACCGCAGCCCGGCTTGCCAGACTCGACAAAGAATACGGAGAACGGTCGAAAATCGCAACCGGAACGCTTTTGAAGATGGTCTGCCATCGGTGCCATCGGTGCACCGTGGCAAGGTTGTCGGCGCCCATCAGCCAGACGAACCGGGCGTGCGGTGCGCGGATTTGAAGCCTCTGGATCGTGTCCGCAGTAAAGCGGGTGCGCAGTTCCCGTTCGATCCCGGTGACCACGATGTCGAGGCCGCGCGTGTACTGTTTCGCTGCGGCAAGCCGGCCCTCGAGAGACGCCATGCCCTCGAGCGGCTTCATCGGGTTCTGCGGTGCCACGAGCCACCAGACCTCATCGAGATCAAGTCTTTCCAGGGCGAGATGGCTGACGAAGAGATGGCCCTCGTGGGCGGGGTTGAATGACCCGCCCAGGAGGCCGACCCGCCGCCTGGCGGCGTGGTTCAGAAGCGCAAGATGGGTGCTCAGGGCCGGGTCTGTCCGTTGCCGCGCACGACGTATTTCATGGTCGTGAGCTGGTCGATGCCCACGGGGCCGCGCGCATGCAGCCTGTTGGTCGAGATACCGATCTCCGCACCCATGCCGAACTCGCCACCGTCGGCGAACTGGGTGGAGGCGTTCCACATGGCAATGGCGCTCGGTGCCCGCGCCAGGAAGTGTTCGGCGGTGGCGCTGTCATCCGTCACGATGGTGTCGGTGTGGTCTGAGCCGTGCCGTGCGATGTGATCGAGCGCATCGTCGACGCCGTCGACCAGACGGGCGGAGATCACGGCATCGAGGTACTCGGTGTCCCAGTCGCTGGTGGCTGCCGGCAGCACGCGCGCGTCGAGCGCGCGCACGGCATCGTCGCCACGGACCTCGCATCCCGCATCCAGCAACGAGGCCACGACGCGACGCTGGGCGTCGGCGTCCAGTCCGCCATCGATGAGAAGTGTCTCTGCCGCGCCGCAGATGCTGGTCCGCCGCAGCTTGGCGTTGACCGCGATGTCGCTCGCCATGGCGGGGTCTGCCGCGCGGTCGACATAGACATGGCAGAGGCCGATCAGGTGGGCGATCACCGGAACCCGGCTCTCGGTCTGCACGCGTTCGACCAGGGACTGGCCGCCGCGGGGCACGATGATGTCGATCCAGCGGGTCATCGTCAGCATCTCGCCCACGGCCGCACGGTCGGTCGTCGGCACGAGCTGGATGGAATCGCGGGAAAGCGCGGCCGCATCGAGACCTTCATGCAGACAGGCGACGATGGCGTGTGAGGAGTGGAAGCTCTCTGATCCGCCGCGCAGGATCGCAGCGTTGCCGGACTTCAGGCTCAGCGCGCCCGCATCGGCGGTCACATTGGGCCGGGACTCGTAGATGATGCCGATCACGCCCAGGGGGACCGAGACACGGGCGATGTCGAGCCCGCTCGGCACGGTCCAGCGCTCGCGCTCCTTGCTGACCGGATCGTCGAGCACGGCAATCGCGTCGAGCCCCGCAGCCATGCCTTCGATCCGTGTGTCATCAAGCGCAAGGCGGTTGAGCATCGGACCGCTCAGACCCTTCTCGCGGGCCTGCTCCATGTCGAGTGCGTTGGCCGTCATGAGGGCCTTGCGGTTGGAGCGGATGGCGTTTGCGGCGGCTGCGAGTGCAGCGTTCTTCGTCGCGGTCGTGGCATGCGCCATGGTTGCGGAGGCGGCGCGGGCATGGCGGCCCATGGCGTCCATTACGGCTGCAACGTCATCCTCACGCTGCGCCGTAGCGGGAGTTGCGGCGTTCATGACATCACCAGATCGTCGCGGTGGATGAGCTCTTCGCGCCGACGGTAGCCCAGCAGTCTTTCGATGTCGCCGCTTTTGTGGCCGGCGATGGTCCGGGCATCCGTGCACGAATAGGCGACCAGGCCGCGGCCGATTTCGCTGCCGTCCGGTCCCTTCACGACGACCGCATCGCCGCGTTCGAAGCAGCCGTCAATTCCTGTTACGCCTGCGGGCAGCAGACTGCGTCCTTGCCCCAGGGCGGCCAGCGCCCCGGCATCGACCGTGATCGCACCGGCAGGTTTGATAGAGCCCGCAATCCAGCGCTTGCGCGCGGTCGTCGGATTGTCCTGGGCAACGAACCAGGTGCAGGCGTTGCCGTCGAGAATGGCGCGCAGGGGGTGGTCGATCCGGCCGTCGGCGATCGCCATGTGGCAGCCGGCCTGGGTCGCGATCTTCGCGGCCATCAGCTTGGTCTTCATACCGCCCGAGGAGTCGCCGGGGCGAAGCTTGCCGGCCATGGCCTCGACCGCTGGTGTGATCTCACGCACCTCCGGGATCATCACGGCAGCGTCGTCGTTGCGTGGGTCGCGATCGTAGAGTCCGTCGATGTCGGACAGCAGAACCAGCACGTCGGCGCTCGACATCATGGCGACGCGGGCGGCCAGGCGGTCGTTGTCGCCGAAGCGGATCTCGCCGGTCGCAACCGTGTCGTTCTCGTTCACGACCGGAACGGCACCCAGCCTGATCAGTGTGTTGAGCGTGTTGAGCGCGTTGAGGTAGCGCCGACGATCCTCGGTGTCCGACAGGGTCAGCAGAAGCTGGGCGACGCCGATCTCGTGGTGTGCCAGCGCATCCTGATAGGCGTGTGCCAGTCGGATCTGACCGCTCGCGGCGGCGGCCTGACTCTCCTCAAGGCGCAGCGTGCCATCCTTGAGGCCCAGCAGGCGGCGGCCGATGGCAATGGCGCCCGAGGTGACGATGACGACCTCGCAGCCACGCTTCCTGAGGTGGGCGACATCATCGGCCAGTGCGTTGAGCCAGCTGCGACGGATCCGGCCGTCCTGATCCTCGACCAGGAGCGCGGAGCCGATCTTGACGACGACGCGTCGGGCGGCGGCAAGCCGCGCGCTCATGCCGCGTTCTCTGTACGCCGCTGCCGCTCGCGCGTGACATGGACCATCAGCGCATGAGCGACAGCCTCGACGCTTTCGCCCGAAGCGCCCGACATGGCTATCACGGGCATGCCTGCGGCGTCTTCGAGCGCCGCCATGGCGTCGGCGCGCAGCTCATCGGTGAGCGCGTCGACCTTGTTGCAGACCAGCACGGCGGGCTTGTCCATGAGCCCGCCGCCATAGGCGTCGAGCTCGCGGCGAATCGTCATGTAGTCCTCGGGGATGGTTTCGGACGTGCTGTCGACGAGGTGGAGCAGGGCAGCGCAGCGCTCGGCATGGCCAAGGAAGCGGTCGCCCAAGCCGACACCCTCGTGCGCACCCTCGATCAGACCGGGCAGGTCGGCCATGACGAACTCGTCGTCGTCGACGCCGACCACACCGAGGTTGGGATGGAGCGTGGTAAAGGGATAGTCGTCGATCTTAGGCCGCGCGCGTGAGACGACCGAAAGCAGCGTCGACTTGCCGGCATTGGGCAGGCCGACGAGGGCGACGTCGGCGATCAGCTTGAGACGCAGCCAGACCCAGCGTTCCTCGCCCGGCCAGCCTGGGTCGGAACGGCGCGGGGCCTGATTGGTCGATGACTTGAAGCGGATATTGCCGCGCCCGCCGTCGCCGCCCCTGAGCAGGACGATGCGCTGACCGGGCTCGGTGAGGTCGGCGAGCAGGGTCTCGCGGTCCTCGGCGAAGACCTGGGTGCCAGGCGGCAACGGAACCGTGACATGAGCAGCGCTGGCACCCGTGCGTTGCTGGCCCTCGCCGGGGCGACCGTTCTTCGCCTTGATGTGCTGCTGGAAGCGGTAGTCGATCAGCGTGTTCAGGTTGGCGACACACTCCAGGATGATGTCGCCGCCGCGTCCGCCGTCACCGCCGTCGGGTCCCCCGAACTCGATGGACTTCACGCGCCGGAAGCTAACGCAGCCCGCACCGCCGTCGCCGCTCCTCAGATAGATCTTGGCTTCGTCGAGGAACTTCATGCCGCCTCTCCGATCGGCCGTTTGCCGATCTCCTGGCAGAAACCCGGGAGGTAACCGTCGGGGTCCTGGACCAGGAGCTCGCGCTGGCCGTAGACCACATTCTCGCCGGCATACCAGGTCCCTTCCGGTTCGCGAAAGAGCTTGTGATCGGTCTTGGTGAGCGCGCCTGTGAACCGGACGTCGGCATGCCACGCCTCCAGCATCACCTCGGCATGCTCGCGCTCCAGGTAGACGAACGGCGGATCGTCGCGGCTGTGGAGCACGCGAAAGCCCGGCACGTCGCAGTGGAACGCGAGGCTCCGTTCCAGGTCGGAGCAGACAAGCTCTGGCACGAGAGGGGCGCGGGGTTCGGTGTCGAGAGTCATCAGAGGTTTCGATTCAGGCAAAAAAAGGGGAATGGCGCGCCATTCCCCTCTCGTCTCGTTGTCTGGGGCGGGACGCCTATTCGGCAGGCACCGCACCCGGGACAACGTCCACGTAGGTCCGCTTGCCGGTTGCCTGGCGGAACCGGACAGTGCCATCGCTCGTCGCAAACAGGGTGTGATCCTTGCCCATGCCGACGTTGTGGCCGGGATGGAACCTGGTGCCGCGCTGCTTGACGAGAATGTTGCCGGCGATGACGTCCTCACTGCCGAACTTCTTCACGCCCAGGCGCTGACCCGGAGAGTCGCGGCCGTTACGTGAGCTGCCGCCCGCCTTCTTGTGGGCCATGGCTCAGTCCTCCTTGGCTTCGGCCTCGGCCGCAGCGGCCTCGACTTTGGGAGAAGCCGCCTTCTTCGCGGCTTTCTTGGCTGCGGGCTTGGCACCCTTGGCCAGAATCTCGGTGATCTTCACGACCGTCTGCTGCTGGCGGTGACCGCCGCGGCGACGATAGTGCTTACGGCGCTTCTTCTTGAAGATCAGGATCTTGTCGGCACGGTTGTGTTCTAGGATCTCCGCTTTCACCGTGGCGCCATCGGCATTGAGGTCGATGGTCTCGCCATTGGCGACCATCAGGACCTTGTCGAAATCGACCAAATCGCCTGGTTCGCCTGCCAGGCGCTCCACGGAGAGAATGTCGTTCCGGGCCACGCGGTGCTGTTTGCCGCCTGTTTGAATAACTGCGAACATCGTGATCAGACCTTGTGTTTGGTCCAGGTGTTTGGTCCAAGGAGACGTGTGGCCCTGGGCGCTTTCCGCGCCGGCGGGCGGACTATAGTGATCGCGCCTGCCGTGTCAACATCGCGCGGTGCTTCTTCATATCTTCCAGAAGACGAATCCGGCCCAGGCAATCGCGATAGCGAGTGGACCCCAGAGCGGGGTTCCCATCAGGGCGAGCCAGCCCAGGAAGATGAAGGCCGAGCCCAGGAGCGAGATGAACAGGCGGTCGCCGCGGGTGGTAATGATTCCGAGGATGCCGTCGCGCGGGCCACCGCCTGGCATGCGCCATTCCCAGAACCCGATCGCCGCAATTGAGGCGAAGACAAAGGTGAAGAAGCCGGCTGTCTCCCAGGTCCATGCCATCCATTCGAGGCCCATGGTTCTGCCTCCTCAGACCCGCCCGAGGGCAAAGCCCTTGGCGATGTAGTTGCGGACAAAGTAGATCACGATCGCGCCTGGTACGATGGTCAGAACGCCAGCCGCCGCCAGGAGCCCCAGTTCGTAACCCGCGCTGGAGGCGGTCTTGGTCATCATTGCGGCGATCGGCTTGGCTTCCACGGCGGTCAGCGTCTTGGCGAGCAGCATCTCGACCCACGAGAACATGAAGCAGAAGAACGCCGCGACGCCGATGCCCGAACTGATGTTCGGAATGAAGATGCGTATGAAGAAGCGCGGGAACGAATAGCCGTCGACATGGGCGGTCTCGTCGAGTTCCTTCGGGATCGAGGACATGAAGCCCTCCAGGATCCAGACTGCGAGTGGGATGTTGAACAGGCAGTGCGCCAGCGCAACGGCGATGTGGGTATCGAACAGCCCGACCGAGGAATAGAGCTGGAAGAACGGCAGGGCGAAGACGGCCGGGGGCGCCATGCGGTTGGTCAGCAGCCAGAAGAACAGGTGTTTGTCGCCCAGGAAGGTGAAGCGCGAGAAGGCATAAGCGGCCGGAAGCGCCACGGTGACCGAGAGCACCATGTTGATCGTCACGTAGATCAACGAGGTGATGTAACCCCAGTACCAGGTCGGATCGGTCAGGATGACCGTGTAGTTCTCGAGCGTGAACTCCTGGGGCAGCAGCGTGAAGCCGCCGAGGATCTCGTTGGTCGTCTTGAACGACATGCTGAGCAGCCAGCAGATCGGCAGCATCAGCATGACGATGTAGGCAATGACGATGACGGGTTTCAGACGCATGCGCTTGCCCCCGTCACTTCGAATCGTGCCGTGTCATCACGGTGTAGAAGATCCACGAGAACAGCAGCGTGATGAGGAAGTAGATCAGCGACATGGCGGCAGCGGGCCCCAGGTCGAACTGGCCGAGCGCCATCTTGACGAGATCGATTGACAGCAACGTGGTCGCGTTGCCGGGACCGCCACCCGTTAGCACGAAGGGCTCGGTGTATATCATGAAGCTGTCCATGAAGCGCAGCAGGACGGCGATGGTCAGAACCCGGCGCAGCTTTGGAAGCTGGATGTGGCGGAACACGGCCCAGGGCTTGGCGCCGTCGATCGACGCGGCCTGGTAGTAGGCGTCCGGGATCGAGAGCAGACCGGCATAGGTCAGCAGCACGACCAGCGAGGTCCAGTGCCAGACATCCATCACGATAATGGTGATCCAGGCCGAGACCGGCTGCCGGGTCATGTTGTAGTCGATGCCGATCCAGTTCAGCGTGTAGCCGAGCATGCCGATGTCGGGCAGCGTGAAGATGTTCCACATGGAACCGACGACGTTCCAGGGGATCAGCAGAGGCAGCGCCATCAGAACCAGGCAGACCGGAACCCAGATTCCCTTCTTCGGCATCGCAAGCGCGATAATGATGCCGAGTGGCACCTCGATCAGAAGGATCGTGAAGGTGAACAGCAGCTGTCGTCCGAGCGCGTCGTGAAAGCGCGACGATGTCAGCAGGTCCTCGAACCAGCCAATGCCGTGCCAGAAGAACTGATTGTTGCCGAAGGTTTCCTGGACCGAATAGTTCACGACGGTCATCAGCGGTACGAGCGCGTTGAACGCCACCAGCAGCACGACGGGAACGACAAGGAACCAGGCGGAGTGGCGCAGGGTCTTGGTTGGCATGACTCAGGCGCTCCCCGGGTCTTCGACGAGCCAGCCGTCCCGGTAGACCCGGGCATGATCGGCGTCGAACGCAAGATGGGCCGGTCCCGCCGAAGGGCGTTCGTCCTTGCGGCTCAGCAGATGAATGCGGTCGTTGCCTGCCATTGCCGTCACCACGCAGTGGCGACCGACGTCCGCCACGTTGACGATCTCGACGGGCAGTCCGGCATCGGACAGATGGACATGCTCGGGCCGTACGCCGAGCTCCAGTGTGCCCCTCCCGCCGCCATGGGGTGTCGTGGCGGTCGGAACCTTGACGCCGCCTACACTGACGCTGCCGTTGTCGACTTCGCAGGGGATGATGTTCATGCCCGGAGAGCCGATAAAGTAGCCGACGAAGGTATGCGCCGGCCGCTCGAACAACTCGATCGGTGTGCCGACCTGAACGACCTCGCCCTCGCGCATCACCACGACCTGGTCAGCAAAGGTCAGCGCCTCGGTCTGGTCATGGGTGACGTAGATCATGGTGGTGCCGACCGTCTGGTGCAGCTCCTTCAGCTTTGAGCGCAGACGCCACTTGAGATGTGGATCGATCACGGTCAGCGGCTCGTCGAACATGATGACGTTCACGTCCTTGCGCACCAGTCCGCGGCCCATCGAGAGCTTCTGCTTCACGTCGGGTGTGAGGCCCGAGGCGCGTTTGCGAAGCATGTCGTCAAGTTCCAGCAAGCCGGAGAGCTCGCGAACCCGCTCCTCGATCTCGCTCCGCGGCACGCCGCGGTTGCGCAGCGGAAAGGCCAGATTCTCGTAGACGGTCATGGTGTCGTAGATCACCGGGAACTGGAAAACCTGGGCAATGTTGCGCTGCGACGGTGGCAGATCGGTCACGTCGTTGTCGTCGAACAGGACGCGTCCGTGTGACGGTGAGACCAGGCCCGAGATGATGTTGAGCAGTGTCGTCTTGCCGCAGCCCGAAGGGCCGAGCAGGGCATAGGCGCCACCGTCGTTCCATGCGAGATGGAGCCCCTTGAGAGCGTACGCGTCGGGTGACTGGTTGGCTGGATCGTAGCTGTGCTTGAGATCCTGAAGTCGGATGCGTGCCATCTGCTGTCCTCAGGCCGCCAGCCGTGTGCCGTCGGGCATGAAATAGAGACAGCCCGCCGTGGCCATGTGGAAGGTGTGGCTTTCGCCGATGCTGTAGCTGTGGACGCCATGGCTGAGCGAGACCCAGACGTTCTCGCCGAACGCGAAATGCGCCGTGCTCTCCGAGCCTGAAAGCTCGGTAATCAGGACACGGCCAGTGATCTCGGTGACGACGCCATCGGATGCGATCGGTGAGATGTAATGCGGGCGGATGGCGACGATATAGTCGCCATCGGCAGCCGTTTCGATCGGGCCGTGTGCCGTCCAGGCGATGTCGGCACTCAGCTTGATCCGGTCGCCGCGCTTGGTGACACGTGCGGTGTTGATCGGCGGGTCAGAGAAGGCCCGGCTCGTCACGAGGTTCGTCGGCTGGCGGTAGACCTTGGCGGTATCGCCGACCTGGGTGACGCGGCCCTCGTGCAGCGCGACCGTGCGCCCGACCAGCATCAGCGCCTCGCTCGGCTCCGACGTGGCGTAGACCACCAGTGCGTTGCGCCCTCTCAGAAGGCGCGGCAACTCCTCGCGCAGCTCCTCGCGGAGTTTGTAGTCGAGATTGACCAACGGTTCGTCGAGCAGAACCAGGTCGCTGTCCTTGACCAGTGCGCGTGCGAGCGCCGTGCGCTGTTGCTGACCGCCCGACAGCTCGGCGGGGCGCCGCGAAAGAAACGGCTCGAGCTTCAGGAGCGCTGCGGTCTCCTGGACGCGGCGCTTGATCTCGGCCTTTGGAACGCCCGCCACACGCAGGGGCGAGGCGATGTTTTCGAAGACACTCATGTGCGGATAGTTCACGAAGAACTGGTGCACCAGGCTCACGTTGCGCTTCTGGGTGCGCACGTGTGTAACGTTCTCGCCGTTGAACCAGATTTCCCCGGAGCTCGGGCGGTCGAGATGCGCCATCATCTTGATGAGCGTCGTCTTGCCCGCGTTTGTTGCGCCCAGCAGCACATTGAAACCGTCGGGCGCCAGCGAGAAGGAACACTCGTGAATGTGGGTCTCGGCGCCGACGTGCTTGGCGACGTTGCGGAATTCCAGGGTCATTCCGTTGGTCTCTGCATGTCGCCGGCCTCGCGCTTCGGGGCGAATGACCTTACAGGATGTGGCGATATGGAAGAAGAACGGCGGCTGCCCACGGAGGTCCCGAAAGGCAGCCGCCGGTTCATCGCCTGGCTTACTCGGCCGCGTCGGCCCAGCGACCGATGAGCTCCTCATAGGCGATCGTCACGCCCCGGGGCTTCTCATTTTCCAGCATGGGCTTCGGTGAACCGGGCTGCGACAGCCAGTACTCCGGATCGCTCTCCTCGTTGAGGCGCGGTCCGCAACCACCGTAGACATCGGCACCTTCGTCGGCGGCCTGCATACGCGCCATGACCTGGTCCATCTCGCTGGCGAGACGATCCATGGCTTCCTGCGCGGTGAAGGCACCCGAGTTCACGTCACCGATCTGCTGCCACCAGATCTGGGCCAGCTTGGGATAGTCGGGAACGTTGACGCCCGTCGGGGTCCACAGCACGCGGTCGGGCGAGCGGTAGAACTCCACGAGGCCGCCCAGCGCAGGTGCGCGCTCGGTGAAGCTCTTGTGGTTGACGGTGCTGTCACGGATGAAGGTCAGGCCGACATGGCTCTTCTTCACGTCGACGGTCTTGGACACCACGAACTGGGCATAGAGCCAGGCAGCCATGGCGCGATCGGTCGGCGTCGAGTTCAGGATCGTCCACGAACCGGCGTCCTGATAGCCGAGCTTCTGGCCTTCCTCCCAGTAGGGACCCTTCGGGCTGGGCGCCATCCGCCACAGCGGCATGCCGTCTTCATCGACCGTGTTGTTGCCGTCTTCCCGGGACTCCACCATCGACGCGGTGAAGGCCGTGTACCAGAAGACCTGCTGGGCGACGTTGCCCTGGGCGAGGGCCGGCAGTGACTGGTAGAAGTCGTAGCTGGCAGCCGCCGGCGGGGCGTAGGCGCGGAGCCACTCGTCCCACTTGCGGATCGCGTAGACCGCTGCAGGGCCGTTGGCAGCGCCGCCGCGGCTGACGCTGGCGCCAACCGGATTGCAGCTGCCTTCTTCCATGCGGATACCCCACTCGTCGACGGGCACGCCGTTCGGCAGGCCGATGTCGCCAGCGCCGGCCATGGAGAGCCACGCATCGGTCATGCGCCAGCCGAGGTCGGGAGCGCGCTTGCCGTAGTCCATGTGCCCGTAGACTTCGACGCCATCGATCTCGCCGACATGCACCGAGAAGAACTCGGCGATGTCCTCATAAGCCGACCAGTTGACCGGCACACCGAGATCGTAGCCGTAGATCTCCTTGAACTGCGCCTGGAAGTCCTCGCGGTCGAACCAGTCCTTGCGGAACCAGTAGAGGTTGGCGAACTGCTGGTCGGGAAGCTGATACAGGTCGCCATCGGGGCCCGTCGTGAACGCGATGCCGATGAAGTCGTCCAGGTCCAGATTGGGGTTCGTCACCGCCGCAGCTTCGCCGGCCATCCAGTCGGTCAGGTTGACCGCGAGCTGCAGGCGCGCGTGGGTGCCGATCAGGTCACTGTCGTTGATGTAGGCGTCGTAAAGGTTCCGACCCGTCTGCATCTGGGTCTGCACCGCCTGCACCACTTCGCCTTCGCCAAGCAACTGGTGGTTGACCTTTATGCCGGTGATGTCCTCGAACGCCTGCGTCAGGACTTCAGATTCGTAAGTGTGCGTCGGAATCGTCTCCGACAGCACGTTGATTTCCATGCCGGCGTACGGCTTGGCGGCTTCGATGAACCACTCCATCTCGGCCATCTGTTCCTCGACTGTCAGAGTCGAGGGTTGGAACTCTTCGTTCACCCACGTCTCCGCAGCCGCCATCTCGGCCCATGCCGACGATGCCGAACTGGCCATCGCCAAACCGGCGGCGGCTGCAACAATGCGATTGCGCATGCTGTCCTCCCATGTGCTTCCCGAATTCGGCGATGCCGACTCGGATCAATCATGCTCATTTGTGAGAATGCTGGCCGTCAAGTGAAAAGGTCGACTTTCATCCGAAAACAATCACGATATTATACGAACATGACTCGCGGATCGTCACCCATGGTTCTGAGCGACCGTCAATCGCTCATCATGGCCCGTCTGCGCACCGAAGGGCGTGTTCTGGTCGACGATCTCGCGGTTGACTTCCAGGTCACAACGCAGACGATCCGGCGAGATCTCAACATCCTCAGTGCCGACGGATTGATCACGCGGATCCACGGCGGCGCCGTTCAGGCGGCCAGCACGACCATTCTTGCCTATACCGAACGGCGTTCGCTGGCTCTCGACGAGAAACGGGCGATTGCGCGTCATGCGGCGGCCATGATTCCGGACGGCTGTTCGCTCACCATCAACATTGCCACCACGACGGAACAGGTCGCTCATGCCCTGCGCGACAAGCGCGACCTCTTTGTCGTCACGAACAACATCAACGTGGTCAACATCCTGTCGGGCACACCGGCCAAGGAGATCATTCTGGCGGGCGGTGCAGTGCGCCAGACCGATGGTGCGATCGTCGGTGACGAAGCGGTCGACTTCATCCGCAAGTTCCGGACAGACTATGCCGTGATCGGCGCCTCCGCACTCGATGCCGACGGCTCCATCATGGACTTCGATGTGCGTGAGGTTGCCGTTGCACGGGCCATCGCGGCCAACGCACGCCGCACCATCCTCGTCAGCGACCACACCAAGTTCAGCCGCAGCGCGCCGGTCCGGATCTGTCCCCTGGGCCAGATCGACTTCTTCGTCACCGACCGGGCGCCGCCGCCCTCGTTCGTCGAAGCCTGCGACGCCGAAGATGTCGCGATCGAGATCACCGTGCCCGGAGTATCCGATGACGCGTGAACCGGGCAGCATCGTCGACCTCGCCATCATCGGTGGCGGAATCAACGGCTGCGGGATCGCCCGCGATGCCGCCGGGCGGGGTCTCAGTGTCTACCTCTGTGAACAGGGCGATCTCGGCCAAGGCACGTCATCGGCCTCGACCAAGCTCTTTCACGGCGGCCTGCGTTATCTGGAACACTACGAGTTCCGCCTGGTGCGCGAGGCGCTCGAAGAGCGCGAGGTGCTCTTGCGCACCATGCCGCATATCTCATGGCCGCTGCGCTTTGTGCTGCCGCACCATCCGGGCCTCAGGCCCGCCTGGCTGATCCGGCTTGGCCTGTTCATCTACGATCATCTCGGCGGTCGGAAGCGGCTGCCGCCCACCCGAAGCATCGATTTTCGGAAGGACCCGACCGGCAATCCGCTTCAGGATCGCTTCCGCCGCGGCTTCGAGTACTCCGACTGCTGGATCGATGATGCGCGACTGGTGGTTCTCAACGCCCGGGCGGCAACCGATCTGGGAGCGGAGGTCGCGGTCCGAACACGCTGTCTCGAAGCGCGGCGCGACAACGGGCTCTGGCTCCTGACATTGGAGGACACCGAGACCGGCGCACGGTCGGAGATCATGGCGCGCGGACTGGTCAACGCATCGGGACCGTGGGTCGAGGACGTGATTCAGAACCGTCTGCGGCACAACAGCGCCGCCCGCATCCGTCTCGTCAAGGGCAGCCACATTGTGGTTCGCAGACTGTTCGAACACGATCGCGCCTACATCTTCCAGAACGCCGACGGCCGTATTGTCTTCGCGATTCCCTACGAGACCGACTACACGCTGGTCGGCACCACCGATGAAGATCATGACGGATCGCCAGAAGCGGCGTGCTGCAGCGATGCCGAGCGGACCTATCTCTGTTCCGCCGTCTCCGAGTATCTCGATCGCCCGGTCGTGGACGATGACATCGTCTGGACCTACTCGGGCGTTCGCCCTCTCTACGACAATGGTGCCATCTCGAACACGGCCGCGACACGGGATTACAAGCTGGAACTCGAGGAGGCCGGCGGTGCGGCGCCGCTGCTTAACGTCTTCGGCGGCAAGATCACGACCTACAGGCGTCTGTCGGAGGCCGCTCTCGCGAAGCTCTGGCCCTATTATACGCACATGACAGGCCCCTGGACCGCCGACGTCAGTCTTCCGGGCGGTGACTTTGACGTCGATGGTGTGGAACGGCTGACGCGCGACCTGGCATCGCGCTACCCCTTCCTGGGTGACGATTGGGCCGGACGGCTGATCCGGCTCTATGGCACGCTCGCGTTCGACCTTCTCGGCACCGCGGCCAGCCTTACCGATATGGGCACACGTTTCGGCGCCGATCTTACGGAACGCGAGGTTGTGTGGCTGATCGACCGGGAGTGGGCGCGGACCGCCGAGGATGCACTCTGGCGCCGCACCAAGCTGGGGCTTGTCCTGTCACGCGAGGAGGCGCGCGAGCTGGAGAGCTGGCTGGCGGAGCGATTCGGCAAGGTGGCTCCGGCGCACGTCACCGGAGCCCGTCAGGCGTCCCCGAGCCAGAGAATATCCCGTTCAGATTGAATCAATCTGAACGGGTGAAGATGCTCCGGGTCTTTCAAAGATGCAGAGCGGACCGCATCAGGCGCGGTAGAGCTCGTCCCAGAGGAAGATGGTGCAGACCTCGAACGCCAGAACGGCGTAGAGCAAGGTCGTAACGACCTCTTGCGGGCTGCATGCAAAGAGCGACAGGCGGCCCTGATCATCGCGTCCGAACAGCGGCGGCGCGTGCTCGGGCGTGCCGCGGATCACCATGACGATGGTCAGCGGGACCAATCCCAGCAGGAACGCGAACGGCGCGAGAACGCTGAGGTCCATCCACGGGAAGTAGCGGCTGGCACCGAACATGGCGACCGGCACGATCGACCAAAGGAATCCCATATTCGCCAGGAACTCGGGGTTCATCTCAGTGGACTTTCCCATGCCACGACACAGCAGGGCAATCACCGCCGCCAGCATAAAGCCGCAGAAAACCCAGACCGCCAGTCCGATTTCGACCAATTCCATGGCACGTTGCCCTCCAATGGTTCTTGTTGACCCGCCCTGACAGCCGCGCGCGATTTTGGGATGGGCGCGCGAGAGGCGCAACCGTTCAGCCGCGGCCGATGTAGGGCATGGTGTTCGCCATGACGGTGATGAACGGCACATTGGCGTCGAGCGGCATGTTGGCCATCAGCAACAGAGTATCCACCACGTTCTGCACGTCCATGGTCGGTTCCGGCATGATCCGGCCGTCAGGCTGCTCAAGTCCATGGCCGGAACCGGCGGTCATGTCGGTCAGCGCGTTGCCGATATCGATCTGCCCGCAGCAGATGTCGAACCTGCGACCGTCGAGCGAGGTCGATCGCGTCAGGCCTGTGATCGCGTGTTTGGTGGCCGTGTAGGGGGCGGAGCGCGGTCGCGGGACATGGGCCGAGATCGAGCCGTTGTTCACGATCCGCCCGCCGCGGGGCGTCTGGGCCTTCATGATCCGCATGGCGTGCCGGGTGCACAGAAACGGCCCGGTCAGGTTGGTGTTCACCACGGCCTGCCACTGCTCGAACGTGAGCTCCTCCATCGGCACATCCGGTGCGCCAATACCCGCGTTGTTGAACAGCAGATCGAGCCGGCCAAAGGCCGTTTCGACGGCGGCGAACAGGGCCGCCACCGAATCCGGATCGCCGACATCGCAGGTGACGGGCAACAGCCGCCCACCCGCGCCCGGCCGTTCGGCGACCGCCGCTTCCAGCCGGCCCAGACGCCGTCCGGCCAAGGCCACGGCAAAACCGGCGTCATGGAGGCCGAGCGCGCAGGCCCGGCCGATTCCGCTGCCCGCCCCGGTGACGACGGCGACACGTTGCACAGCTGCCATGGAGTACCCCTCGCCTCTTCTCGTGTTGTTTACACGGAAGATCGCTATCAGGGTCAAGCACGATGCGCATGGGCGCATGAGTCCGCTATAGTCGCCCGATGGCGCACGCAAAGAGAATAACCATGAAAATCACGCGCATCGCTGCATACGGCCTTGAACTTCCCTGCAAGGACGACATGAGTCCTGCGACAGCCTGCAAGCGATGTTGCGGATCGTCAGCGATGGTGCCGCCGATGGCGTCACCATCAGGATCTCGCGTTTCGGCGGCATCACGCGGGCGCGCCAGGTGTGCGACCTCGCGGTCGAGGCTGGCTTGATGGTGATCGTTGCGTGCATCGGTGGTGCGGAGATCATTCCGGCGGCTATGGCCCATATGTCGCTGTCCACGCCTGCCTGCCTGCGTGCCCACACGGTCGACTTTCACAACCGGTTCAGCGTCTCGAATGCTGTTGACTTTCGGGAAGTCCGGGGCGGACGGATGCAGACCCCCTATGCCGCAGGCCTTGGCGTTGCGTCGCTGAGGGAGCAGTTCGGCGCGCCGATCCCGGCCTTCGATCTCGGCGGTCATGGTGCCTGACGGAGACGATGTCGACGTTCTGATCGCAGCGCCCGACGATCCCGGCGCCTGGTCGGACTGGCGCGAGGGCCTGACCGACTGGCGCGATGAAAGCCGGCGTTCCCTCGGACATGACGGAGCGGCCTTCACGAACCCTGCCTTTGCCTGGGTCTCCGATTGCATCTCGACCCACAAGATCCTGCTCTGGGACCAACGTTTCTACGATCGCGACCATCATGAATGGCGGGTCGACGCCTATGTCGACGACTTCGAACAGCGCTTCGGCGTGCTTGATGGCGTGATTCTCTGGCACGCCTATCCCAACCTCGGTTTCGACAGGCGCAACCAGTTCGACTTCTACCGCCGCATGCCGGGCGGCCTCGATGGCCTGCGCGATGCGATCGATCGTCTTCATGCCCGCGGGGTCCGTGTGTTGCTCGATTACAACCCGTGGGATCGGGCAACGCGGCGGGAAGCCCGGCCCGACCATGTTGTCCTTGCCGAGCTGGTCGCGGCACTCGATGCCGATGGCCTTTACCTCGACACCATGGCGGAGGCGGCTGCGGACTTGCGCGGCGCCCTTGATGCGGTCAGGCCGGGCGTCGTGTTGGAATCGCAGTCCTTCACGCCGCTCGACCGGATCGCCGATCACCACATGAGCTGGGCCGAGGTGTACCGTGATCGCCCAGTGCCCGGTGTGCTGCGCAATGCTTGGTTCGAACGCCGACAGATGCTGCACCTGGTCCATCGCTGGATCGGCGATCACCGCAGCGAGATGCAACTCGCCCTGATGAACGGCGCCGGCATGGTCGTGTGGGAGAACGTGTTCGGGTCCTGGAACGGCTGGTCCGAGCGCGACGCCGTCTGGCTCAAGCTCTGGAGCGCGGCCCGTCATCGCCATGCGCGGCACTTCACCGACGGTGTCTGGAGCCCGCTTGCGGTTCGGCCGGCCGAAGGCGTCTTCGCTTCCGCCTGGGACCTCGGCGGGGTTCGCCTGTGGACCATCGTCAACCGTCGCGAAAGCTGGGCGCGCAACGTGCCGCTTGATGTCACCGCCGATCAAGCCGCCGATCTGATGGCGGGACAGGACCTCGAGGCAACCGACAGCAGGGTGTTGCTGGACCTTCCACCCCACGGCATGACAGCGGTCTGCGAGGGTGTCTCCGACGCGCAGTTTCTGACCGGCCAGCGGACACGCTGGTTATCTCTTCCTGACGCTTCATCGGTCGGTGGGCCGCGCGCCGTGGTGCCCCTGAGTCACGGTGCGATCATGCGCCGGCAGCAGGTTCCGGATGGTATGGTGCGCTGTGGTGGCGGGACGTGGGAGCGCCGTGTCGTGATGCGGTGTCGGGAGTGCGGTGACGAAGCCAGCGCGTCGGCACCGGATTGCGAAAGCCATACGCTTCCGGGCCTGCACGATCTGGTCGAGCGCACGGTGCGCGACGAGCTCGAGCCGTTTGCCATCACGCCCGTGTCGATCACCTGCGCCGAGTTCCGGACCTTTGTCGAAACGACCGGCTACCGGCCGCGCCACGATGACCAATTTCTGGAAGAGCAAGGGCAGGACGACGATCCCGTGGTCTTCATCGGTCCTGACGACGCGCGTGCCTATGCATCCTGGCGCGGCGGTCGTCTGCCGACCGAAGCCGAATGGCAGTGTGCCGCCGAAGGGGGATTGCTGGCCGATGACAGTGTCCGGGTCTGGAACTGGACCGGCCCTGAACGAAGCGACGGCCGCACGCGGTTTTGCATGCTCAAGGGCGGTGCAGACTTCGAAGCGCGGGGATCACGCTGGTATCCCGATGGAGGACCGAAAGAGCCGATCTTCGCATCAAAGTACCTGCTCCTGTGGCCAGGCCTCGACCGCTGCGCCACGGTCGGCTTTCGCGTTGTGGCCGATCTCAATCGCGACGGTAACGCCTGAGCCCGGATCGTTCCGGCTCATAAGGTCGCGGGTGTCCGCCGAGTGCTCCATGTGATGGATCGGAACGAGGTCATCAGGAAGGATAATGACTTTGAACTCTGGAAATTTCTATTTTGAGTCTGATACAGATCGCGAGCCTGCGCGAAAAATTCATGAAGATGTAGCTTGAAGATATCTTTAACTACAGGATGAACCGGCTCAAATCCGCGTTGCTGGCGAGTTCGCCGACGCGGTCGTGGACGAAGGCGGCATTGATGGCGATCGTTTCACCGCTGCGGTCCGGTGCCGTGAAGCTGATCTCCTCGAGCAGCTTCTCCATTACCGTGTGAAGCCTTCGGGCGCCGATGTTCTCGACGGTCTCGTTGATCTTTGTCGCGAGGTCGGCCAGCGCATCAATCGCGTCGCCGCCGAACTCGAGCGTCACCTCCTCGGTGCCCATCAGCGCGGTGTACTGGATGATCAGGCTGTTCTCGGGCTCGGTCAGGATGCGGCGGAAGTCGTCGCGCGTGAGCGCCCGAAGCTCGACCCGGTTGGGCAGGCGGCCCTGCAGCTCAGGCAGCAGGTCCGACGGCTTGGCGAGGTGGAATGCGCCCGAGCAGATGAAGAGGATGTGGTCGGTCTTGATCGAGCCGTGCTTGGTGGCGACCGTCGTGCCCTCGATCAGCGGAAGCAGGTCGCGCTGCACGCCCTCGCGGCTGACATCCGCACCCTGGCGTTCGCTGCGCGCAGCGATCTTGTCGATCTCGTCGATGAAGACGATGCCGTTCTGCTCGACCGATTCGATGGCTGATTTCACCACCGTCTCCTCATCGAGCAGCTTGTCGGCCTCCTCGGCCATCAGCACCTCGTAGCTCTCGCCCACCTTTATCTTCCTGGGCTTGGTCTGACCGCCCAGGCCTTTGCCGAAGATGTCGTTGAGATTGAGCATACCCATCTGGGCGCCCGGCATGCCGGGAATGTCGAAGGTGGGCAGTGCGCCGGAGCCCTGCTCGGTGACCTGGAGTTCGACCTCCCTGTCATCGAGCTGGCCCTCGCGCAGCATCGCGCGAAACTTCTGGCGGGTGTCGGCACTCGCGTTGTCGCCGACCAGCGCATCGAGCACACGCTCCTCGGCATTGAGCTCGGCCTTGGCCTCGACCTCCTTGCGCAGGATGGCGCGGATCTGGGTGATGGCGATCTCGACAAGGTCGCGAATGATCTGCTCGACATCGCGGCCAACATAACCGACCTCGGTGAACTTGGTCGCCTCGACCTTGAGGAAGGGTGCATTGGCCAGCCGCGCCAGACGGCGGGCGATCTCGGTCTTGCCCACGCCTGTCGGGCCGATCATCAGGATGTTCTTGGGCAGGACCTCTTCGCGCAGCGCGGGTTCAAGCTGCCGCCGCCGCCAGCGGTTGCGCAACGCGATGGCAACCGAACGTTTGGCGTCATGCTGGCCGACGATGAAGCGGTCGAGTTCGGAGACGATCTCGCGGGGAGAAAAGGAGGTCATCGGCAATCCGGAAAAAGGGTTTCATCCCGGCCAGGCGGCGCAGCCGCGCCGAGCGGGGACCTCGACAGAAAAGCGACAGCGCTAGGCCGCATCGATCGTCTCAAGCGTGACGTTGCGGTTGGTGTAGACGCAGATGTCGGCGGCGATCCCGAGGCTGCGGCGGGCGATCTCCTCGGCCGAGAGGTCGTCGACAGTCGATAGCGCACGCGCTGCCGACAGGGCATAGTTGCCGCCCGAACCGATGCCGATAAGCCCGTCCTCGGGCTCCAGAACGTCGCCCGTGCCCGAGAGGATCAGCGAGACCTGGGCGTCGGCCACGGCCATCAGTGCCTCGAGCCGACGGAGGTAGCGATCGGTGCGCCAGTCCTTGGCGAGCTCGACGCAGGCACGCGCCAACTGGCCCGGATGGCGCTCCAACTTCTCCTCCAACCGCTCGAACAATGTGAAGGCATCGGCGGTGGCGCCGGCGAAGCCGCCCAGGATGTTGCCATCGCCCAGACGGCGCACCTTGACCGCGTTGCCCTTCACCACCGTCGGCCCCATGGAGACCTGGCCATCGCCCGCAACCACCACCCTGCCGCCGCGCCGGACGGAAAGAATCGTGGTGCCGTGCCATAGGTCGGTCTGGGTCATGGAGGTCTCGTCGGAAGTCATGGAGAAGAGCCGCGCCGATGCGTCGACCCGGCACCCATGCTATGTGGCCTCCCGCCCTCTTCGGTCAAGAGGAGCGGGCCGGTGCGAGCGAGCTGAAGGGCGAGCCTCGACAAGGAGCGGAGCAACCTGATGTGTGACTGGACGGTCATGATCAAGGAGAAGCCCGGCAGAGACCCGGCGGTGCAGGCCGTGCCGCTCGGGTTCTCGTGGGGCGCGCTGATCTTCCGCGAGCTCTGGGCGCTCTATCGCGGTGCCTGGTTCACCGCACTCCTGTTCGTGCTCGTCGTACCCGTGCTCACGCTGGTTGCCGAGGGAATCGGACTCGATGTCACCGGCGTTTTGATTGTACAGCTCGCCGCGATCGTGATGCTCGCCATGGCTGCGGCCGAGATCCGTCTGATGGAGCTTGGCCTGCGCCGCTACCGGCCGATTGCCACGCTCAAGGCGCGCGATCTCGACGAGGCCGAGGCGCTTGGCCTGATCCTGTGGACCCAGGAGTCGCGCCCACCGGCGCCGGTGCCCGATCCGGTTTCCGCGCAGGTGTCGGGTCCGTCCGAAAAATCGTCGCCCGGGCCGCCCTGGAAGCCATGATCTCGCCCCCGTTGATCGCCCGGAATCGTCTCTGAACGGCGTTTCCGGCTGTGGATCGGCCGGTGTATCGTCACGCGGGGGGCGCGTCCTTTTCACCCTTTCCGGGCTTGCGGGCCGACGCGCGCGGGTCCATCTAGCGCCGATGGAAATGACCAGCAATGCGCGCAAGGCCTCGGTCGAGGTCGAGCACATCACGGAACTGAACCGTCTGGATCTCGACGACCTGTGCGGCGCGACCGACGCGGCCATCGTCGACGGCAACGGCTTCGGCTGGCTGCATCCGCAGCCGCGCGATCACATGGAGCGGTACTGGAAGGGCGTGCTGCTGGTGCCCGAGCGTCAGCTCTGGGTCGGCAGACTCGACGGCACGATCGCGGCTTCGGCCCAGCTTCAGTTGCCGCCGCGGTTCAACGAGGCGCAAGCGCATTCGCCGCACCTGACGACCCATTTCGTCGCACCCTGGGCGCGCGGCCATGGCCTGGCCGCCATGCTGCTCGAATCGGTCGAGGCATGGTGCCTCAACCAAAGCTACAGCCATCTCAGGCTCGACGTCCGCGAGACCCAGACTCGTGCCATCGAGGTCTATGAAGCCGCCGGCTTCACCCGCTGGGGCGAACTGCCGAGTTACGCCAGGACCGAAGGCAAGCTCGTCACCGGCTATTTCTACGTCAAGGCGCTCTGAGTGCTGCGCCGCACCACGAGGTGCGGGTACGACGTTTCCATCACGATCCGGTTGCCGTCGCACCAGGGTTCGAAGACCGCGAACGCAGTCGCGGGGTCGAGCCGAACGAGGTTATCGCCGAACAGGAAACGCAATACGTTCACCCGGTTCGCTTCGGTGTCCTCGAAGGCGATGCGATAGGCGATGCGCTCTTCGGTGACCTCGGCGTCATGGCAGCGACAGAGCACGGCGATGTCCTCGGCCAGCGGAAACGGGAACGGCGATTTCATCGCGGCGAACCCGGCCTGCCATAACTGTGCCAGTGCGTTCTGGCGGTCGAGCAGGGCGGCAACCAAGGTGCCGCCGGGCGCCAGCCGATCGAGCAGTCGGGAAACGGCCGCAGCCGAATCGGGTACGTAGTAGAGACAGTGATTCGCGATGATCAGGCCGATTCGCGGTCCGTCGGGTGTGGGTTCGGTGCCCTCATCGACGACCTTGTCCACAAGGCAGATAAGTCGTCCGGCGGCCTGTCGGCGCTGCTCGTCGACCGGTTCGACGAGATGCAGGACGGCCGGGCGCTGTCCCGTTTCGGACACCTTGAGCAGGCTTGCGGCAAAGCTGCCGTCGCCGCAGCCGAAGTCCAGCATTCGCCACGATTCGGCCGCCGCTGCCGCCGCATCCAGGTGAAGGCGGAGCGCAGCGATCTGGGCTGCGGTTTCATTCGTGAACGACATGAACGCGGCGTAATCGTCGGCTATTGTCAGAAAGTCGACCTCCGCGGTCATGGACGCCCGTTCCTTCATGACGCTGATTCCTTGCTGGCTGTGACGCCTTCGGCGTTCTATACCCAACCGATACAAACCCGGGTTACAAGGGGGATCATCAGGAACACCATGTTGAACGCGCAGCAAGCAGCCATGAAAGCCATGTCCTGGTCAGGAATCGAGCCCCGTCTCGACGACATGCTCACCGACCCGATCGTGGTCGCAGTGATGCGCCGTGACGGGCTGACGGAACGCAACGTCCGCGATGCGCTGCAGCGTTTTGTGTCCCCGGCCCCTGCCTTCGATCCCACCAGCCTCCCGGCCACGGTCCCGACCTCGTCGTTCTGAGATGGCAGACCGTTATCGGCGGCGGCGGGAGGTCGCAGGCCGACGCGACCGCGTACCCGCCGCGCATGTGGCGAAAGCCAGGTGAGCGGAGCGAGCGCCGGCGACCGGGGAACACGTCGAAGCCGACTTGCAGGGTACCGAAATTGCGACATGATTATTGCGGCATGATCAATGCCGGAAGTGGCGCACACCGGTCAGCACCATGGCCATGCCCTTCTCGTTGGCCGCGGCGATGACCTCTTCGTCGCGTATGCTGCCACCCGGTTGAATAGCGGCGGTGGCACCACCCTCGGCGGCTTCGAGCAGGCCGTCGGCGAAAGGGAAGAAGGCGTCTGACGCGACCACGCTGCCCTCGATCGGGAGCCCGGCGCGCCGGGCCTTCTGGCGGGCGACGATGACGCTGTCGAGTCGACTCATCTGGCCCGCGCCGACGCCCACCGTGGCGTTGTCACGGGCATAGACGATGGCGTTCGACGTCACGTGTTTGACGACGCGGAAGGCAAAGAGCATGTCGGCCATTTCGGCATCGGTCGGCTGTCGTTCGGTGACGATCTCCAGGTCTTCGGTGCGCACCCGTCCGGCGTCACGACCCTGGACGAGCAGGCCCGAGGCCAGCGTGCGGGCCGTGAGCGTGGGCTGGCCGGGATCGGGCATGCCGCCCGTCAGCAGGAGGCGCAGGTTCCTCTTGCCCTCGAAGACGGCGAGTGCGGCGTCGTTCGCGCCGGGCGCGATGACGACCTCGGTGAAGACTTCGGTGATGGCCCGCGCGGTCTCCTCGTCAAGCGGGCGATTGGCGGCGACGATACCACCGAAGGCGCTGACGGGATCGCAGGCCAGCGCCCGGGTATACGCCTCCGGAAGGTTCTCGCCCACGGCGACACCGCAGGGGTTGGCATGTTTGATGATGGCGATTGCCGGATGGTCGAACTCGGCGACCAGTTCGAAGGCGGCGTCGGTGTCGTTGAGGTTGTTGAAGCTGAGGTCCCTGCCGCCCACCTGGCGCGCCGTTGCCACACCCTCGCGCCTTGTGCCATCGCTGTAGAAAGCCGCAGCCTGGTGCGGGTTCTCGCCGTAGCGCAGGAGCTGCTTGCGCACGCCGGCAAAGGCGATGCGGCGCGGGAAGGTCACGCCCGTCTCCTGGCTGAAGCGCTGTGCGATGGCGGCATCGTAAGCCGCCGTGTGTCCGAAGGCCGTGGCCGACAGCAGCCGGCGCAGCTCAAGCGAGGTCGCACCAGCCTTCTGCGCCATCTCCGAGGTCACCCGCGGGTAGTCCACCGGGTCGACCGCCACGGCGACGAAGGCATGATTCTTCGCAGCCGAACGGATCATGGCGGGCCCACCGATGTCGACGTTCTCGACAATCTCCTCCCATGGCGCGCCGCGCCCCGCCGTCGCCTCGAAGGGATAGAGGTTCACCACCACGAGGTCGATGGGCCTGATGCCGTGCTCGGCCATCGCCGCTGCGTGATCCTCCAGATCGCGCCTCGCCAGGATGCCGCCGTGCACCACCGAATGCAGCGTCTTCAACCGCCCGTTCATCATCTCCGGGAAACCGGTGAGATCGGCGACCTCCTTCACCGGAAGCCCGGCTTCGGCAATCGCCTTCGCCGTCCCCCCGGTCGAGATCAGCTCGACCCCGTGGCCGTGCAGCGCAGCGGCAAACCCGGGCAGCCCCGTCTTGTCGGAGACCGACAGCAGGGCACGGGTGATTTTCACATCGGACATGGAGGCACCGGGGTCAGGACAGGGAACGCCCCTGTTAGCCGACCGGCCGCGCCCTTCCTACGGGGAAGACTGTGGGATGTGGGGAGGGAGTGGTCAGAACACCCGATCAAGGACGAAACGGCAACCGCGTGCTGCATGGGTACAATGTGTCAAACCGGCCCGGAGGGCGATGAGGCGTGTCACGGTGCCGCCTGGCCTACACCTTCTTCGCGGCTTTCCTGGCCGCCGCGCGTTCGGCGACCGCTTCGTCGAGCGCCTTGAGTGCGATCAGGCCGGTCGACCAGCCGGCGTAGTGGGCGACGTGGATGAAGAGCTCCCTGAGCTCGGCGGGTCGGATGCCAAGGTTGAGCGCGCCGCCGATGTGGCCCTTGAGCTGGACCTCGCGACCGAAGGCGGCGAGCACGGTGCAGGTCGCGCGGCTGCGTTCCTTCATGGTCATGCCGGGCCGGGTCCAGAGTTCGCCGAACAGGTAGTCGTTGGTCAGCTCCATGAAGTCCGATGTCATCGGACCGCCCTGGGGCAGCGGGCCGCCGAAGAGTTGCTTCGTCATCTCCGCACCCTTGGCCTTGCGTGTCTTCGCCATGGTCGTTTCCTCCTCGCTATCGGGTGCGAAAACGATAGAGCATGGCGGGGCGGGGTCGAGTCCCGGATCGTTGCCGATGACGTCGGGTTCGTCGCAACAGGCCGGGAGCGCGATGACGACGTGCGTGAATCCGCTCTGCATCCAAAGACCCGGAGCATCCTCGCCCGTTCAGACCGATCCAATCCGGACGGGATATGCTCTAGGTGTTCATGGAGTCGAAGAAGTCGTCGTTGTTCTTCGTGTGCTTGAGCTTCTCCATGAGGAACTCCATCGCGTCGACGGGCCCCATGGGCATGAGGATGCGGCGCAGGACCCACATCTTGGCGAGCTGGGCCTTGCCGACCAGAAGCTCCTCCTTGCGGGTGCCGGACTTGCCGACGTCGATCGCCGGGAAGATGCGCTTGTCAGCAATCTTGCGGTCCATGACGATCTCGGAGTTACCGGTGCCCTTGAACTCCTCGAAGATGACCTCGTCCATTCGGGAACCAGTGTCGATCAGCGCGGTTGCGATGATGGTGAGCGAGCCGCCGCCCTCGATGTTGCGCGCGGCACCGAAGAACCGCTTCGGGCGCTGCAGGGCGTTGGCATCGACACCGCCGGTCAGCACCTTGCCCGACGACGGCACCGTCGTGTTGAAGGCACGCGCCAGACGCGTGACCGAATCAAGCAGGATGACGACATCGCGCTTCTGCTCGACCAGGCGCTTGGCCTTTTCGATCACCATCTCGGAGACCGCGACGTGGCGCGTGGCCGGCTCGTCGAAGGTCGATGCGATGACCTCCCCCTTCACCTGGCGCTGCATGTCGGTGACCTCTTCGGGCCGCTCATCGATCAGCAGGACCAGCAGATAGACCTCGGGATGGTTGGTCTCGATCGCGTGCGCGATGTTCTGCATCAGAACCGTCTTGCCGGCGCGTGGCGGCGAGGTGAGAAGTGCGCGCTGGCCCTTGCCGAGCGGGGAGACCAGTTCGATCACCCGGGTCGAGAGATCCTTTTTCACAGGATCCTGAATTTCCAGGTTCAGCTTCTCTTCCGGATAAAGCGGGGTGAGGTTGTCGAAGGGCACCCGGTGGCGTGTCGTCTCCGGTTCCTCGAAGTTGATGTGGTTGACCTTCAGGAGCGCAAAGTAGCGCTCGTTTTCCTTCGGGCTCCTGATCTCGCCATCGACCGTGTCGCCGGTCTTGAGCGCGAAGCGGCGTATCTGGTTCGGGCTGACGTAGATATCGTCAGGGCCGGGCAGGTAGTTCGCCTCGGGGCTGCGGAGGAAACCGAACCCGTCGGGCAGCACCTCGAGCGTGCCCTGGCCGAATATCGGAACATCCTGTTCGGCCATCTCCTTCAGGATGGCGAACATCAGATCCTGCTTGCGCAGAACGCTGGCGTTCTCGACACCGATCTCTTCGCCGAAGGTGAGCAGCTCTTCGGGCTTCCTGTTTTTCAGTTCCTGGAGGTTGAGCGGCTTGTGCTCGCTCGTCGTGACTTGCGTTTCTTCTGCTTCGCTCATGGCCATGGCGGACCTTCTGAAGGCGGACACACAGGAGGGGAACGGGTGTCCGCTGGATATGGGGATGTTGGCTTTGACGCTTCCTGAACCGCTGCTCCGCAAGGAATGGAGCTGGTTCTCGTAACCGGACCGTGTTGTCGGATACCTGCGTTTTCGCTGAGACCCCTGAATAATAGGATCGGCAGAGGTCGGAGTCAAACAACAAGCGCATCGGGACCGCATTCAAGGATCGCGCCGGTCGACGCCCCGGGCACCGGGGGTGACCATGCGCCGCGTTGTATCGGAAACCCGACCGGGAAGCTGCGCTCCTCGAACCCGAACAGGTGTACGTACCGGAACGCCATGAGTACGCTGAACGGCAGGGCCGGGATTGTCGCGGGCGGGGCAGAGACTGGTGTCAGCCAGATGACATGCCACCAGATGATGGGGGGCCAACGTCACTGTCGGTAATGTCACCGTCGGTGCTGTGCGGGTGTCGCCCGGGAGCGTCCTCGGCCCGATGGGAGAAGACCGCGCCGCCAAGGTGGGCCCGTCCAGGTCTTCGGGGAGGCAGTCGGCAAAAACAGAAGGCTTCAGGCAGCACTGCCGCCTGAAGCCCTATCCTGTTCCCGCTTGTTCGTCTCCGTCTTCATTCGCTTGCGGGCACAGTCGTGGCATAGAAAGCGCTTTCGCTCTCATCGATTAGCAGGCCGGAAATGCCTCTAACGATTCCTCTAACCTTTCCGTCTACCAGCAACGTTGAGTCTCCGTTCTCGTACAGGTTACCTTGCAGAGAGGTGAAGAGGCGGGATTCGGGTCATTATCCGAACCGCCCTCGAAACGCTTGATATCACCGTTTAGATTGCTTAGAATCCTTGGACTGCCACCGACGGACAACACGAGGTTTCCGCGACCCTTGAGTTCCCCCGTATAGTCGTTATTCAACAACGCAGGGGCGTTCGGGTCGCTAATGTCAAACCCGCTGAAATCGGTTGCACGTGTCGTGACCGTGCCGTCATCGAAATTGGCCTTGATTGTGAGATTGCTGCGTTCGAGATCACTTCCGTCCATGCCCTCGCCGGCGGCCGTTATGTCCATTGTGACATATCCCTCCATGGTGGCCTTCCCGGCCCGGGCCTCCCTGGAGAGGTGGAACCGGAACTTCAGGATCGGGGCACCTACGGCATCGCCTCGCGGAGTTTCGGTCGCTCCGCATCGCAGGCCTGCCTAGCGATGCGGTGTCCCGGTTCTGCAGCCGCGAACACGCGCTTGCCCCATGCGTGTCCCCAGCGCCTTCATCGTGAAGGCTCGATGACAGTCGTGCATGGATCGGCCATTCGTCGAATGGCCCTGTCGCCGGGCCCGCCCGAGCGGCTGCGGGACCGGGTCGGCGAGGCTCAGTCGCCGCTCAGGGTCCGTCGCACGGCGGCGCGCCACCCTGCGTAGTGCATGTCGGCATCCTTGCGGTCCCGTTCGGGGGTGAAGCGGCGCTCGCGCGCCCAATCGGTGCTGAAACCGTCCATGTCGGGCCAGACACCGGCCCGGTGACCGGCCAGCCAGGCCGCTCCGAGGGCAGTGGTCTCGGTGATCCCGGGCCGGTCCACGGTCGCCCCCGAGATGTCGGCCAGCGCCTGCATGGTCCAGTCGCTGGCGGTCATGCCGCCATCGACCCGCAGAACGGTCCCGGCGTCCGCGTCACGCCAGTCGGTCCGCATGGCTTCAAGCAGATCCCGGGTCTGGAAGGCCACGCTCTCCAGTGCGGCGCGGGCCAGCTCCCTGGGCCCGGTGCTGCGGGTCAGGCCGAACATGGCGCCACGTGCGTCGGCATCCCACCACGGCGCTCCGAGCCCGGTGAAGGCAGGCACGAGATAGACCCGCTGGCCGGGATCGGCAGCTTCGGCGAGCCGCTGGGTCTCGGAAGCGTCGCCGATCAGCCCGAGCCCATCGCGCAGCCACTGCACCACCGCACCGGCGATGAAGATCGAACCCTCAAGCGCGTATGTCGTCTGACCGTTGAGTCGATAGGCAATGGTGGTGAGCAGGCGATTGCTGGACGGCACGGGATCGGTACCGGTGTTGAGCAGGGCGAAGCAGCCGGTGCCGTAGGTCGATTTCATCATGCCGGGCGCAAAGCAGGCCTGCCCGATGGTCGCGGCCTGCTGGTCGCCCGCGACGCCGAGGATCGGGATCGCCGCGCCGAGAATGTCAGGGTCGGTCGTGCCGAAGTCGGCCGCGCTGTCGCGTACTTCCGGCAGCACCGACATCGGCACCCCGATCAGCGCGCAGAGCTCGGGATCCCAGAGGTTCGAGCGGATGTCGTAGAGCATGGACCGGCTGGCATTGGTTGCATCGGTCGCGTGGACCGCACCGCCGGTCAGATGCCAGATGAGATAGCTGTCGACGGTGCCGAAGCAGAGTTCATCCGCCTCGGCCCGGGCCCGTGCGCCCTCGATGTTGTCGAGCTGCCAGGCGATCTTGGTGCCCGAGAAGTAGGGGTCGAGCAGCAGGCCGGTGCGTTCCGTGACGAGCGCCTCGTGCCCGGCGTCCTTCAGCGCCCGGCAGGTCTCGGCCGTGCGGCGGTCCTGCCAGACGATGGCGTTGTCGATCGGGCGTCCGGTCGCGCGGTCCCAGACCAGCGTCGTCTCGCGCTGGTTCGCGATGCCGATGGCGGCGATGTCCGAGGCCTGGATGCCGGCATTGGCGATCGCCTCGCGGCAGGTCTCGACCGTCGTGCGCCAGATGTCGCCGGGATCGTGTTCGACCCAGCCCGATTGCGGCAGGTGCTGGTCGAACTCCTGCTGCGCCATGGCGACGATACGGCACCCGGCATCGAAGATCAGCGCCCGGCTTGATGTGGTGCCCTGGTCGATGGCGAGAACATGACCCATCGTCGCTTCCCTCACGTGCGTCTGCCGCCCGTTCCGCGTCTCCGTCTCCCGTTCAGCCGTAGACCAGTCTGGGCAGCCAGATCGTGATCTGCGGGAACAGCACGCAGATGAAGAGGCCCAGCGCCTGCAGCGCCAGGAACGGCAGCGATGCGGCGTAGATCTGGCCCATCGTCACCTGCGGTGGCGCGACGCTCTTGAGGTAGAAGAGCGCATAGCCGAACGGTGGTGACAGGAACGACATCTGCATGTTGACCATATAGACGACGGCGAACCACAGGGCGACGTTTTCGGGATCGACACCGGGCATGCCGAGAATGCCGTCGAAGGTCAGCGACTTCACGATGGGCAGGAAGATCGGCACGGCCAGCAGCAGGATGCCGACCCAGTCGAGGAACATGCCGAGCAGGACGAGGATCACCATCATGACCAGCAGGATGCCGTAGGGGCCCAGGCCCGTGCCGATGATCATGTCGTTGACGAACTGCTGGCCGCCGTTCACGACGTAGAAGCCGACGAACATCGTCGCGCCGAAGACGATCCAGAGCACCATGGCCGAGACCTTCGCCGTCGTCACCGCGGCCGAATGGAGCGCCTCCCACGAGAGCTTGCGATGCGTGCCGGCGACGATCAGTGCGCCGAAGGTGCCGATGCCTGCGGCCTCGACCGGTGTTGCGATTCCGGCAAAGATGACGCCCAGGACCAGGATGACCAGCACGATCGGTGCGGCCATGCCCTTGAGAAGCTGGAGCTTCGCGGCCGTCGTGATGCGCTCGGAGGGATCGAGCGCCGGGCCGAGCGACGGGTTGATGTAACAGCGGATCGTGACGTAGGCGATGTAGAGACTCGAGAGCAGCAGGCCGGGAATGACCGCGCCCAGGAAGAGCTCGCCGACCGACTGCTGCGCCACGACGGCGAACAGGATAGCCAGAATCGAGGGCGGGATCAGGATGCCGAGCGTGCCGCCGCCCAGGATCGACCCGGCTGCGAGGCGGACATCGTAATGGCGTTTCAGCATGGCCGGCAGGGCGATCAGGCCCATGGTGACCTCGGTCGCGCCGATCACGCCGCACATGGCCGCGAGCACCGTGGAGGCCAGGATCGCGGCGGTCGCCAGGCCGCCCTTCAGGCCGCCCAGACACTTGTAGATCACGTCGAACAGCTGCTCGATCACGCCTGCCCGTTCGAGCACCGATGCCATGAAGATGAAGAGCGGGATGGCCGAGAGCTGGTAGTCGGTCATCAGCGGGAAGATGCGCGACGGCAGCATGTTGAGCATCGCCGCATCGCCGAACAGGAAGAGGAAGATGCAGGCCAGGCCGCCGGTGACAAAGCTGAGCGGCAGGCCCGCGATCAGCAGGATTGCGAGCGAGCCGAACATCAGGAGCGTGAGCCCCTCGATGCTGATTTCCCATCCCATCAGGCAGCGCTCCGCCGGGTCATGTCGTGGCCGGCAACGGTCGCGATGTCGCGCAGCACCCGTGCCAGTCCCTGCAGAACGAGCAACCCGGCACCGATCATGATCGAGGCCTTCACGGGCCAGTACTGGATCGCCCACTCGGTGAAGGAGACTTCCCAGACCATCGCGGAGTCGCTGAAGAAGATGTAGCCGGTCCAGAACAGGGACACCGTGAAGACGAAGAAGAAGACCGACGTGATGAGATCGAGGATCGCCCTGGTCTTACCGGAGAGACCGGCATAGACGACGTCGACCCGGACGTGGGCATTCTCGCGCAGGGCGAACGCGCCGGTCAGCAGGTACTGCATGCCGAACATCAGGAACATGCCCTCGTGCACGAAGTTCGTGGGCGAGTTGAAGACGTAGCGGCAGACGACTTCGTAGTAGTAGGCGAAGACCGCGATCAGCGCCCACCAGGCGACGAACTGTCCGACCCCGCCGTTGACCGCGCCGATAATGCGGACGTAGCCGGCACCGGGACCCGTGTAGGACGCCTCCTGCGGCGGCCTTTCGTGTTCCTCGACCTCTTCCATGAGGTGCGAGGGCATGATGCGTCCGGACTCGATCTCCCGCCGATGGCGCGCCAGCCGCGGGACCATGACGAGGTCCACAGCCAGGGCCAGAACGATGATGACTCCGGCAACCGAACTGATCATGCTCCAGGAGTCGCGTGCAGCCTGGGCATCCGCGGCGCTCCGGTCGACGGCGGCGAGCTCCTGATTCCAGCCCTCGACCGCCTCGGCCGCCTCCGAGTCACCGTCATCGGCCTTTTCTTGCGCCAGCTCCAGCCTGAACTCCGCGACCATGCGGGCGTTGCGGGCCTCCGACTCGGCGTTGCGGGCATCGTCGAGCTGAACGTTGGCATGGAGGATCAGCAGCACGAAGGGCACATAGGCCCACCACCACCGGTTTCTCAGATAGAGCCTGTGAAGCCCGAGAAACCCGCCGGTGACAAGAAACAGGTAGGCGACCGGCGTGGAAACGAGCCGCGCACCGCCCACCGCGCGTTCGCAGCGCAGCATGATGAAAGCAAAAACAGGGAACACGACCAGTCCGGACCAATAGGCCCAGTGGGGCAGGACGAAATCGATTTCTGGCATGGTCGACCGCGTGGGGTCCCGGGGCGAGGAGAAGGGAAACCGGCGTCCCCCTTGCGGTGACGCCGGTTCCGGTAACGTTGGCGATCAGAAGTCCAGCATTTGGCCTTCCATCTGATCGGACGTCACGTAGCCCAAGCTGCCCGACATCATGTAGTCGAGCTGGATCCTGAAGACCCGGGCGGCGTGCTTGTCCTTGTTGGCCCATTCGAACCAGCGCGGGACGGCGATCTTCGTGAACGCCTCGACATCGTCCTGGGACAGGCGCGTCACGGTCGTACCGGCCTCCTCGAACTTCTTCCAGGCCTCCTGGTCGGCCCGCTGGATCGCGGCGTGATGCAGGTCCGAATAGACATGGACCTCCATCTCGATGAACCGCTGCATCTCGGGCGAGAGCGCGTTCCAGGCATCCATCGCGACCGTGAGGTCCATGAGATCGACCGGCTGGTAGATCGACATGAAGCCCGGAGGGCCCATGGAGATGAAGTCGGTGACCTGATGGAAGCCGAGATCGTGGTTCACGGCCGGGCCGACGTAGTCGGCGACGTCGATCGTGTCCTTCTCAAGTGCCGGGAAGATCTCGCTGCCCGGGAGCAGGGTGGTCTGGGCACCGGCGTCCTGGAACACCTCGGCGACCATGCCGCCCGGCAGACGCATCTTGCGGCCCCGGAAGTCCTCGATTGAACGGATCGGCACCTTCGAATGGATGATGTTCGGGCCGTGGTGGATCGGGCCGACGTAGTACATGTCGAACTGGGCGAAGAGCTCGCGGGCGATCTCAAGGCCGCCAAGGCCGTAGTAGAAGACGTCCCACTCGTGCGGCTGGCGCAGGCCGAGCGGATAGGAGCTGAGGAACACCGAGGCCGGCATGCGGCCCGCCCAGTAGAGCGTGAAGGGGTTCATGGCTTCGAGAACGCCGTTCTTCACGGCATCGAAGAGCTGAAAGTCGCCGACAACGTCCTTGGCACCGAAGGGCTCGAAGGCGAGTTCGCCACCGGTCTTCTCGACGATCGAGTTGGACCAGGCCTTGAAGGTCTCAAGACCGATGCCGCCCGGCCAGGAGGTCTGGATGCGCCACGTGGTGGTCTGGGCCCTGGCGGTGCCGATGAACGGCGCGCCGAGCTGGCTCGAAGCGGCCGCTGTGGCCGCAATGCCGCCGGTCACGGCGGCACCGGCCAGCAGATTGCGCCGGCTGAACGCCCGCGCTGCGGCCATCGTCCTGGCCGTCTCGTTGTCCTTGGACATAACATTCGTCTCCCTCGTTAAGGATATCCGGAACCGATGCACGGAGCCCACCTTGACACCCCTGATCGGCAGTAAGGATGGTTGTTGCCCATGCTGACCAATTTTGCCACATAATTTGCCACACAAAAGATCGCGATCCGGCTCCTGACGCATGCAAGAGTCGACATCAGCGGTCGAATGCGTGCTCAAGGCGCTGACACAGCGTTTCGAGCACGGTAATGCGGGCGTGGCGCTTGTCATTGGCCGCAACCAGGGTCCAGGGCGCAACGCTGGTGCTGGTCTGCTCCACCATGTCGCCGATGGCGTGATAGTAGTCGTCCCAGCGGGCGCGGTTGCGCAGGTCCTCGTCGGTCAGCTTGTAACGCTTGTAACCCGTCGTCCTGCGCTCCTCGAAGCGTCGGTTCTGCTCGTCCCGGTCGATCGTCAGCCAGAACTTCGCGACGATGATGCCGTGGTTGGCGAGTGTCTCTTCGAAGTCGTTGATTTCGCCATAGGCCCGCATCCAGTCGTATTCCGCCGCGAATCCCTCGACGCGCTCGACAAGCACGCGGCCGTACCAGGACCGATCGAAAATGGTCATGTGCCCGTGGCGGGGGATGTGGCGCCAGAAGCGCCAGAGGTAGGGATGGAGCCGCTCTTCTTCGGTCGGTGCCGCGATGCGGACGACTCTGCAGAAGCGTGCATCGAGCGCCGCGGTGACGCGACGGATCGAGCCGCCCTTGCCGGCGGCGTCATGCCCCTCGAAGACGGCAACGAGGGCCCGCTTCCGGAAGTGTTTGTTACGTGACAGCAGGTTGAGCCGGCCCCGCAGTTCGATCAGCCGCTTTTCATAGTCCTTCTTCGGAATGCTGGCAGTGAGGTCGACGCTGTCGAGCACCTCGCGCCCATCCGCGCTGGGAATCGGTGGCGGTGCAGCCAGACCGAATTTCGGAGGTTCGCCCTCCAGACGGTCGTTCAAGGCCGCCAGCAAGGTCCGTCCAACGGTGATGTTGCGGTAGAACGCGTCGAGGCCCTCAACAACGATCCACGGCGCGTGGCCGCGATTGGTCCGTCGCAGGGCGAGTTCCGACACTGAGCGGAAAGCGTCGTACATCCTGAGCCGCTCCCAGTCCTTGTCGGTGACGCGCCAACGGTTGTGCCTGTCCTTCTCCAGCGTCTTCAGCCGACGCTTCTGCGACGTCTTCGAGAGGTGAAACCAGAACTTCATGATCAGCGCGCCTTCGGCGGCCAGCATGGTCTCGAAGCGGATGATCTCGTCGAGCTGGCGTTCGAGGTCGCCGTCGTCGCTCTTGTCGCAGACCCGGTCAATGATGGGCCGCGTGTACCAGGAACCGAAGAAGATGCCGATCTTGCCGCGCGGCGGCAGCGCCCGCCAGAACCGCCACATGTAGGGCCGCTCGTCTTCCTCGTCGGTGGCGGCACCCATGCCGTTGGTCTCTATCAGACGAGGATCCATCCATTCGTTGAGTGTGTTGACGGTCGGGCCCTTGCCGGTGCCGTCGACGCCGCCGATCAGAATAATGACGGGAAAGGCCCTGGATTCCGCCAGCTTGAACTGCGCCTTCAGCAGGGCCTCGCGCAGGGCCGGCTGCTCGGCCTTGTAGGTCTTCTTGTCGATCCGATGACCGAGTTCCGCTGCCTCGAACATTCCTGCAACTCCCGTCTGCGCGTTCGTCGACTCCCATGATGCCACAGTGACATCCTGATCCGATCGTTGCAGCGGGAGCTTGTCCCAGGGTCAAACCGATCTTGGGGTCAAACAGACGATGCGGCTCTCGTCGTTTTCGACAATCTGAATGACCGGCGTGCGGGATCGACCCCAAGGCGACCCCAGGGGGCTCGGTCATGCGCTGTTGCGTCTTCTGACGCCCGTGACGATCACAGGCAGCCTGCTCAATCGTGATGTCGGAACCCTCATGTCGGAGTGGCTGCCGGCGATCTGGTCGGCAGCATCGGCGAGGCGCTGATCGGTGCCAGTGAACCCTGCGAGAGCGCCCCGGCTGATTTCTGTGCGAACGCTCCGGGCCGATGCGGATTACAGAAGGTCGTTGCCGAGACAGGCCGTGTCGGAACGCAGGATCAGGGTCGCGGCGAGACCATGCATTTCCTCTGCGCGCAGGGTCTGCTCATCGGTCGGATCGCCAGCGGCGAGGATTTCCTCGGCCATCATCTGGAGAAGGGCGGCCTGTTCGAGATCGGCGTGTCGGACATACATGATCGTTCTCCTTTGGCTGAGACTGGTACGTCCTCGGCGTGATGTCCGATCAGTGCGATCGCGAAACACCGGTATCATCCAGTTTCGAAAAGCCTGCGTAGGGAGGGAGTGATCCCCCAACACACACAAGCACAAGGAGTTCCCATGTTCAGGAAAGTCTCTGTGATGGCTGTCGGTGCGATGATGGCTGCGACCGCCATGGTTGAGGCCGGTATGCACGGCAGCAAGGACATTGTCGACACCGCCGTGTCCGACGGCAACTTCATGACCCTGATTGCCGCGGTTGAGGCTGCCGGCCTGGTCGAGACACTGCAGGGTGACGGCCCATTCACGGTGTTCGCGCCGACCGATGAGGCCTTCGCCAGGCTGCCGGAGGGCACGGTCGAAGACTTGCTGAAGCCGGAGAACCGCGAGATGCTGGTTGCCGTGCTGACCTATCACGTTGTGCCGGGTAAGGTGATGTCGGGCGATATCGCCGGCAAGCAGATCAATGCCGCCACCGTTCAGGGTGAGGACCTCTCGATCGACGCCACCGATGGTGTCGAGGTCAACGAAGCGAAGGTGATCGTGGCCGACATCAAGACCTCCAACGGTGTCATCCACGTCATCGACACCGTTCTGATCCCCTGATCGGATCATGTCCTGATCGGATCATGTTGTTTCGCGGCACGTCGTTTCGCAGAGGGGGCGTGCACGTCGCGCCCCCATCCTGCGTTTTCCAGCCATCGGATCTCTCACATCCCGCGTAGAAGGCCCATGAGAACGATCGTCACCCTGGCCGCATCGGTCCTGATCGTCGGCTGTTCGGTCGTCGGAGACCATGGCGATCTCGAGACGCCGCCTTACGAGGTGATGGCACGCCTCACCGACGAGGCCGAAGTCCGACGCTACGGCAACCGCCTCGCCGTACAGGCCGTGGTGCCCGGCGGCGATTCCGAAGGTGCTCGCAACACGGCCTTCCGCCTCCTGTTCGATTACATCACCGGCGCCAACGAAGGCGAAACCGGGATCGCCATGACGGTGCCGGTCGAGACGGTTTCGGAGCCGACCGGGATTGCCATGACGGCGCCCGTCGAGACGGGTATCGAAGAGAACGGGTCCATGACGATGCGTTTCTTCCTGCCTGCACGCTACAACGCGCAGAACGCCCCGCGCCCGACCGACGATCGGGTCTCGATCGTCACGCTGCCAGGCCAGACAATGGCCGTGCTGACCTTTTCGGGTTCGCGGTCCGAAGCGGCCATCGACAGGCGTGAAGTCGAGCTGCTGGCACTGCTTGAGGTGCGCGGCATGACGACGACGGGAGAAACGGTCAGCTACTTCTACGACCCGCCGTGGACGCTGCCCTGGTTCCGTCGCAACGAAGTGGCGGTCGAGATCAGCCCGCCGGTCTCGTGAACCTTGGCGTCGCTGCGCAGCCTGCGTGACGGTTACAGCGCACTGATCGTCGGCGCTTCGGGTGCCATCGGGCATGGCTTTGCCGTGGCGCTGGCGAACGATCCGCGATGTAACAGGCTGGTGACAACGGCGCGCGGGGCGATCACGACCGGTGAGGGGCATAGAACTCTCGATCTCGAAAACGAAGACGACATCGCCGCACTTGCATCCGCCCTGAGACGTGACGATACGCCGCTCGATCTGGTAATCGTCGCCACCGGTATGCTTCACGACGGTGCGGACGTCATGCCGGAGAAGAGATGGCGGGAAATCGATCCGGGAACGTTGGAGCGCCTGTTCCGTATCAACACGATCGGACCGGCCATGCTCGCGAAACACCTGCTGCCGTGCCTTGCGCGGGATCGGAAGGCTGTGTTTGCCGCGTTGTCGGCCCGCGTCGGAAGCATTGGCGACAATGAGCTGGGCGGCTGGTACGGCTATCGCGCGTCGAAGGCGGCGCTCAACATGATCCTGAGCTGCGCCGCCATCGAGCTTGCACGGTCGTGGCCGCATGCGGTGTGTATCGGGCTGCATCCCGGCACTGTCGAGAGCCCCCTTTCAGAGCCCTTTCTGCGCTCGGGAAAACGCCACATTTTCCAACCTGACGACGCGACGCGACGTCTGCTTGCTGTCGTCGATCGCCTGCAGCCATCGGATTCAGGGCGGGTCTTCGCCTGGGACGGAACATCCGTCCCTCCCTGATGTACGCCAACGAAAAAGGCCAGCGGGCGATTGCACCGCTGGCCTTTCGTGAAGCCGTGGCGGATCAGCCGCCCCAGACGTCGTCGTAACGAGTCGTTCCGTCGTGCGCCGGTTGATCGCGATGGGTCGCGACGCGGCGTTGGGTGCCTTTGGTCGCATTGCGGAAGGTCATGCCGGTGATGATGAAGCCGGCGGCCACAAGGATATGGCCGACGATCAGCTCGCCGTACCAGAGCCATGCGCCGGTGGCCGCACAGAAGATTGCCGTCCACATCATGGCGAGTGTGCTCATGAGTTGAAAACGCTGGCCTGGCGGCAGCGCGCGCAGCGGGTTGACCGAGGGGTCCATCACCATGCGGTAGATACTGGGGCGGTAGATGCCGGGGCCCCCGGTCGTCGGGTCAGAGGTTCGGGTCATGATCGTTCGTCCCGGCGTGCCGTCTGGCGAATGCGGACGATGCGCTGGCCCATGGCATCGACGCCCGCAAGCGGTGTCAGGCCAAGGCCCTGACGGAGGGGCGTGCGGTAGGGCAGTGAGGTTCGGTCTTCTGTGTTGTCGCGGGTAATTGGCATGGACGCTCTCCTGATTGCTGTTGAACCTCTCATACGGACGAGAGGCGAAAGGGGATTACACAGACGGACCATGCGAGCGACGCAGCCCCCAACCCGGCGGCGACATGTCTCCGTAAGGCCTCACCTCGACGTGCCGTGGCCGTGAATTGGCAGCGTTGGGTCGACGAATACTGCATTGAGATGGAGTATCGTTTCGCCTGCAAGCCGCCTGGGTGAGCGTCCCTTCGATCGGCCTTCAGTGCACCCAAGATTCTGGGCACCCAGGATTCCGGTTTCGTCTGACCCATTTTGAGTCAGCGTCTGGTTTTCGGTGAGCCGCTGCACTGAACCGCCGTGGAGGCCGACTATACCGCGACTCGTCGGTGCGGAGGACATGGCGCGCCCGGCAGGATTCGAACCTGCGACCCCAGGATTAGGAATCCTGTGCTCTATCCTGCTGAGCTACGGGCGCTTGTGGCGGACGATACCAGAATCGCGCTGATCTCGCCACCGCACGCCCGCTCAGTCGAGCTCTGCGACGATCTCTGACCGGGACTCGACTCGAAGGCGGGTGCCGGGGTGCGGCAGAGCGCTTCGGCTTCATCACGTGACAGCGTCATGGTTCCCCCCTTGCCGCTGGACCTGCGGAAGTGTAGCCCTCGCCGCCGTTCGATTGGAGCGTTCGATGGAGTTCAGTGCCTGGCTGCAGATCGCGCTTGTGTGCGCCATGGGTGCGATATCTCCGGGACCGAGTCTTGCTGTCATGGTGCGCAACGTGCGTGCGGGCGGACGGATGCAGGGTGTCATGGCAGCCCTCGGGCACGGTCTTGGCATCACGTTCTACGCGTTTGCCGCCGTCACCGGTCTCGCCGTTGTCATGCTGGCCTGGCCGCCCCTGCAGGAGGTCGCACTCTGGTCCGGTGCCGCACTGCTTGTCTGGATCGGCCTCTCGCTTTGGCGCGTCAGCCTGAAACCGGGCGCGGGCGACGTGGGCGAGCATGCGCCGTCGCCCCCGGGCCGGCGCGGCTTCGCGGAAGGGTTCGCCATCGCCTTCATCAATCCGAAGATCGCTGCCTTCTTCTTGGCGCTCTTCAGCCCGTTCGTTGGTGAGGCGGGCCCCTGGAGTGCGAAGGTCCTGGTCGCCGTCACGGCGGGTGCGATCGACACGCTCTGGTATCTCATCGTCGCGCTGCTGCTGACTGGTTCGGGCGTGCTCCCATGGCTCCGGCGCAACGGCGTCCTGATCGACCGCATCCTCGGTACCCTGCTGTTCCTCGTCGCCTTCGGCCTGGTCCTGGACGCCCGGCTCTCCGCCGGCTGAGTCCCGCTATGGGATGAATCCTCACCCTCCCAAGACCTTCGTTCGCGGCTCCCCATCCTGTCTCCTTTCATCAGATGGCCATGGCGTCACAGCGCCAGCCGGGGAATGAGGCACCGTGAAGCCTGCTGTCGTCCGTTTCCCGGCTCACGGCACAAACGCGTCGGAAGGCATTGAGGCCGGGGTGGTCCCGCTGCTCCCATATCCTGTGGCCCATGGCGGCCAGAGATGCCTTCACGTTGTCGGGCAGGCGTTCGTCGACGAAGGTTTCGGTCGATTGGCTGTGAACCTTCGGTGCCGTCACGGCGTCGCCCAGGGCCATACCGTGCATGACGCCGCGCGCGCTGTCCGCCTCGTTGCGCCAGTCCTGCTGTCCGGCCACCTGCATCTGCCGCCTCCCTTGCGTGCTTGTCACACTGGCACGAGGCCGGGTCTCGGTCCAGGATCGGTTCCTGCGCTGACGGAGCAAGACATGGCGATCGTTCTTCTGACCCTCGTGACCCTGACCTATGCGGGCTACAACCTTTTCGTGAAGGCGTCCGGCAGCCACATGCCAGCCGAAGCGACGACGACGATTCTCGCAACACTTTGCCTGCAGGCCGGGGCTGTCACAACGGCCACGGCCTTTCTTGTCTATCTCAACCTGCAGGGTGGGCACACGTTCAAGCTCAGCCAGCCTGCCTATATCTACGCCGTCGCGGCGGGCGTCTGCATCGGCGCGGCGGAGGTCTGCTACTTCTACATCTTCGGCGGTGTCGGCGGGATCAAGCCGCTGCCGGCCAACATCGTGATCCCGACCGTGGTCACGGGCACGATCGTGATCACACTGATTGTCTCCTTCTTCATCTTCAAGGAACGGCTGACGATGATGCAGATGATCGGTACCGCGATGATCGTCGGCGGGATCGTGGTTATGTTCGCCGAGTATCGCGGAAGCGGGCATGTGTAACCCGGTTGGGTCTAAAAGGGTGTCGTAACTGGACAACTTGGACGCGTTTGGACGCCTAGACTTTTAGATTGGTTATCACGTTGACGCGTGGCGACCAGTCTATAGCCTGTAATAGTCCACAACGGATCGAGAGGCGGGTGATACGGTCAGCGGTGGTCGCCTTCTATGGACAAGAACAAGGCGAACCGAACGGCCCGGAGGCAGACGTCACCCGCACGTCCAGGTCCCCTGTCTGGGAGCCGAACACCAAGAGGGAGTCTTCTAATGTCCAATCAGGATCTTGTCGCGCAAAGCGGCATCTTCAAAGGTTTGCACAGCGGCATGGGGATCGCTGCGAAGGCCATGGTCGTGGTCTTCGTCATCTTCACGGCGCTCAACGTCGAGTTTGCCAACGGCATCTACTCGGGTGTGCGCGGTTGGATCGAATCCGCGCTCAACTGGTACTATATCAGCGCCGTCACGGTGATGCTTTTTGTCTGCTTCTATCTGATGTTCTCGAAGTTCGGGCACGTCAAGCTGGGCGACGACGACAGCAAGCCTGAATTCTCGAACTTCTCCTGGTTCGCGATGCTGTTCAGCGCGGGCGTCGGCATTGGACTGCTGTTCTTCGGTATCGCCGAGCCGATGTTCTACTTCGACAACACGGAACCCTGGGGTTATCCGAACAATCCGTTCGCCGACCAGATGGGTGCTGCTGCGGCGGAGATGAACGAGCAGCGCGCCATCGCGGCGATGCGCGTGACCTACTTCCACTGGGGGTTCCACGGCTGGGCGGTCTACGTGATGATCGGTCTGTGCCTGGCCTATTTCGGCTTCCGCAAGAAGCTGCCGCTGACCCTGCGCTCGGCGCTCTATCCGATCATCGGCGACAAGATCTACGGACCGATCGGCCATGCGGTCGACCTGCTGGCCGTGTTCGGCACGGTGTTCGGCGTGGCGACCTCGCTCGGTCTCGGCGTCAGCCAGATGGCGGCTGGTCTGAATCATCTGTTTGGCATCGATGCAGGCATTACCACCCAGGTCATCCTGATCGGTGTGATCTCCGTGGTCGCGACGCTTTCGGCGGTGTCGGGCGTCGGCAACGGCATCCGCATCATCTCCGAGTGGAACATCTGGCTCAGCGTCGCGCTGCTGGCGTTCTTCATGTTCGGCGGGCCCTTCGGCTGGCTGATGGGTTTCTTCGTGACGACCGCGGGCGACTACCTGTGGAACGTCATCCCGATGGGCTTCCAGACCTTCAACAGCTCCGGCGACGCTGCCTGGCAGGGTGGCTGGACCATCTTCTACTGGGGCTGGTGGATTTCCTGGGCGCCGTTCGTGGGCATGTTCATCGCGCGCATCAGCCGCGGCCGGACGATCCGAGAGTTCATGGTGGGCGTGATGTTCGTGCCGACCACGATTGCGTTCTTCTGGCTCTGCATCTTCGGTGGCACCGCCATGTGGATGGAGATGAACGCCGCCGGTGGCGTCGGCACGGCCGGTATCGCAGACCTCGTTCGCAACTGGAACCTGCCGGGCGCACTCTACGGCACGATCGACCAAGTCACAAACCTCGGCTGGCTCAACTGGATCATGGCCGCACTCGCGACGTTCCTTCTGGCCACCTGGTTCATCACCTCGTCGGACTCCGGCACGCTGGTCATCACCACCATGCTCAGCATGGGCGACGACAACCCGCCCGAGCGTTTCCGCATCGTGTGGGGCTTGGGCGAGGGCTTCGTCGCCGCGGTGCTGCTGATGGCAGGTGGCCTGGCGGCCTTGCAGACAGCCTCGATCGCGGCGGCGCTGCCGGTCAGTGTCATCATGCTGATGATGGCCTACGGCATCGTTAAGTCGCTCCACGAGGATCCCAGTGCTGCGCCGATTCCAGAGGAGACGTCGGCTCCGGATGGAACGCGCATGGCCCAGGATCTCCACGCCTGACGACTTTTGGTTTCGTGGGGGAGTGATCCCTCGTATGGCCCGGTGTTTGGAGGCCGTGTTCGGTCCGTCGTGCCGCTCGTCGGCATGCAGATGCCCGACAGGGAGCGCATGCGGGAGGTCGGCCTCGATGCGGCGCAGACCTTCCCGGCACTCTGGATTGAGGGCTGGGACATTGCCATGAGCGCCAAGGGACCCGTCATCTTCGAGGTCGAGGGTGACGGCAGCGTGCCCAGGTGGTGCAGCGTGTCCAGGGCAGGGGGCTGCTCGCCGCCGAATTCCTGGCCTTCCTGGAGGCGTGGAAGGCCGGGAAGCAGGCGCGCTTTGTCCGCAAGACCGGTAGCAAGCGGGGTCTTGCCAAACCGAAGAAGAGTCAACCCTTCTTCGATGGCCGCTCGACAATCTCACCGCCGGCGTCACGCCAGGCCGTGAAGCCGCCGCCCAGATGCGCGACCGGTTCGAGGCCCATGTCCTGCAGGGCCTTGGTGGCCAGTGCCGAGCGCCAGGCCGAGGCACAGTAGAAGACGAACTTCTTTCCGCTCGCGAAGACCTCCTTGTGATAGGGGCTCTCAGGGTCGACCCAGAACTCGAGCATGCCGCGGGGTGCGTGGAGCGCGCCGGGGATCATGCCTTCGCGGTCGAGTTCGCGGACGTCCCGGATGTCGACGAAGAGTACGCTTTCGTCGCCCAGCAGCCCCTTGGCGGTCTCGATATCGACCGTCTCGACCTCCGCATCGGCAGCGGCAACCATGTCCTTCACTGTGGTCTTGAGGCCCATCGCAACTCTCCTTGCCTGACGCCGGCAAACCTAGCACTGCGGGCGGTGACACGCGCCGGTTTTGTGATATAGAAGCTCCCTGGTTTCGGGAGAGAGTGTTGCGTTCGAAAGTTCTGGTTACGGGTGGTGCGGGCTTTGTCGGAAGTCATGCCTGCAAAGCCTTGGCATCGGCGGGCTACGAGCCTGTCGTGTACGACAACCTGTCGACCGGACACCGTGATCTGGTCCGGTGGGGACCGCTCGAAGAAGGCGACATTCTCGACGGCGCCCTGCTCGATACGGTGTTTTCATCGCATGAACCCATCGCCGTCCTGCACTTTGCGGCCCTCAGCGTGGTCGCCGAGTCGGTGCGTGAGCCCGAACGGTACCGTCGCAACAACGTCGAGGGTTCACAATCGCTGTTCGCCGCCATGGCGCGCCACGGAGTCGGCACGATCGTGTTCTCGAGCACGGCTGCGGTCTACGGCGAGCCCGATGTCGTTCCGATCCATGAAGATGTCGCGCTTGCGCCGATCAACCCCTACGGCGAAACGAAGCTGGCGATCGAACGGGCCCTGGCCGCGTCTGATCTCAAGTGGATGGCGCTGCGCTACTTCAACGCCGCCGGCGCCGATGCCGATGGCGAGACCGGCGAAAGTCATGAGCCGGAAACCCATCTGATTCCGATTGTCCTCGATGTCGCGCTGGGTCGCCGGAGCACGATCACGGTGTTCGGCGACGACTACGCCACGCCCGACGGTACCTGCGTGCGCGACTATATCCATGTCACCGATCTCGCCGATGCGCATGTCGCGGCGCTGCAACATCTGCTGGCCGGCGGCGACAGCCGCGCCTTGAACCTGGGCACCGGATCCGGCACGTCCGTGCGCGAGATCATCGAGATCGCGCGTACCGTCACCGGTCACGCCATTCCGGAAACCATCGGACCACGCCGTTCGGGCGATCCGCCTGTTCTGGTCTGCTCCAATCGTGCGGCCGGAGAGACGCTCGGTTGGGAGCCCGGACGCGGAATCGAAAGCCAGGTCGTCGATGCCTGGCGCTGGCAGCAGGCTCGTTTCGGCCAGGGATTCGACCGTTCGGGCCCATGCATCTGAACGGCGACATTGCGACCCGAATGCGGGGACGCCATGACCGACCTCGACCTCTGTTACATGACGGCGACCGAAACGGTTGTGCGCTATCGCAACGGCTTGCTTTCGCCGTTCGCCGCCGCCCGCACATGCACATCTCGCGCGGCGCGATGCCATGGAGCCGAAGATCAACGCCTTCATGAAGCAGGCCCAGGACATGCGGTTCACCGTGCCGTTCAACCTCACGGGTCAGCGCCCGGCGCATCGCTTCCCTGCGGGGGCACACGGTCGGGCCTGCCGGGGCCGTTCAGGACCGCTACAGCGAGCCGGTGACGTGATCATCAGCCCTTGATGATGTTCTTCTCCGGGCCGACGGGAAAGCCGGTGATGTTGCGTGCGCCGTCTTCGGTGACAACCAGGATGTCGTGCTCGCGGTAGCCGCCAGCGCCGGGTTCGCCCTCGGGGATCGTGATCATCGGTTCCATGGAGACCACCATGTTGGGCTCAAGCACGGTCTCGATGTCCTCGCGCAGTTCCAGGCCTGCTTCGCGTCCGTAGTAGTGGGACAGCACGCCGAAGCTGTGGCCGTAGCCGAAGGTGCGCTTGTCGAGCACACCGTGACGAGCATAGATCTCGTTGAGTTCCGCGGCGATGTCGCAGCACCGCATGCCCGGTTTGATCAGCGTGAGGCCGTGGTCGTAGACCTCGCAGTTGATTTCCCAGTAGCGCAGGTGGGCATCGCTGGCGTGATCGCAGAACAGCGTTCGTTCCAGCGCGACGTAGTAGCCGGCGACCATCGGGAAGCAGTTGAGCGACAGGATGTCGCCGGCTTCCATGCGGCGGGTCGTCACCGGATTATGGGCGCCGTCGGTGTTGATGCCCGACTGGAACCAGACCCAGGTGTCCCGGATTTCGCTGTCAGGATGGCGGCGCGCGATCTCTCGCACCATGGCATTGGTCCCGGCAAGCGCGATCTCGTGCTCGGCGACGCCGGGTGCGATCGCCGCCGCGCTCGCCTCGCCGCCGATGTTGGCAATGGCCGCGGCGCTCTCGATCAGGGCGATCTCCTCGTCGGACTTGATCATGCGCAGGCGCATAACGCCCGGCGCGACGTTTTCGAAGGATGCGCCTGAGAGGGCCGTCTTCAGCTTGTCGAGGTTCTCGGCACTGATGTGGTCGTGTTCGACACCGATCCGTTTCGCGTCTCCGGCGAGCTGCTGCACGGCCCGGACATAGTTGTCCCGTCGCCAGTCGGTGTAGGTCAGGTTGTCACCGCTGCGGCGCCAGGGCTGGCCGTAGTCGATGTTGGCCGCGACCGTGGTGGCCCGTTCGCCGGTGACGACGAGCGCATAGGGACGGCCGAAGCTGCAATAGAGGAAGTCCGAGTAGTAGTGGATATTGTGCATCGACGTGAAGACGACCGCGTCGAGGCCGGCCTCCGCCATGTGAGTCCGAAGCCTGGCCAGGCGGCTCGCCATCTCGACTTCGGAGAACGTGCCGCTCGCCCGTTCGCCGTTTTCGATGACAAGAAGATCCTTGAGATCGCTCATGTTGGTTCTCCCCATGAGAAAGCCGCGGATCGTCGTGACCCGCGGCTTGTGTTCGTTCGGGTTGCGTGTTCGGTCAGTTCGTGATGCCGCGCAGGCGCTCGGTGCGGCGGCGCAGCAGCTCCATGGTCACCATCAGGGCGATTGAGGTCAGGATCAGCAGGGTGGCAACCGCCATGATCGTCGGCGAGAGCATCTCGCGGATGCCTGACCACATACGTCGGGGCAGCGTGTGCTCCTCCGTGGTGGCGAGGAAGATCGCGATGACCAGCTCGTCCCAGGACGTGATGAAAGCGAAGAGACCGCCCGAGACGATACCCGGCAGGATCAGCGGCATCGTGACCTTCTGGAACGTTCGTACCGGGCTGGCGCCAAGACTCGCGGCAGCGCGCACCAGGTTGTTGTCGAAGCCGGCCAGCGTCGCCGACACGGTGATCACCACAAAGGGCACGCCGATCGTTGCATGGGCGAAGACCAGGCCCGCAAGCGAGCCGGTCAGGCCGATCTTGGCGTAGAAATAGAACATGCCCGCCGCCGTGATGACGATCGGCACAATGATCGGCGAGATCAGTACGGCGAGGATCGCCGACTTGCCCGGATACTCGGCGCGATTGAGACCGAGCGCGGCGAGTGTACCCAGGACCGAGGCGACCAGCGTCGCGAAAACACCGACCACGATGCTGTTCTTCAGGCCCAGAAGCCATTGCTGACTGGTGAAGAATTCCTCGTACCAGCGCAGCGAGAACCCGGGCATGGGATAGGTGAAGTAGGGCTCCGAATTGAAGCTGAGCGGGATGATCACCAGTATCGGGATGATCAGGAAGGCGAAGATCGCCGCGCAGATCACGCGGAAGGAAATGTACCACGCCTTGTCGAGGGGCGTTGCGTAGGACGGAAGGGCCATGTCAGTTCACCTTCAGTCTGTCGATGCCGACAAAGCGGTTGTAGATGAAGAACATCACCATGGTCAGGACCAGCAGCACCATCGAGAGTGCGGCTCCCAGACCCCAGTTCGCCAAGGTGTTCATGTTCTGCACGATCCAGTAGCTGATCATCTGATCGTTCGGACCGCCCACCAGCGCCGGTGTGATGTAATAGCCGAGCGACAGAATGAAGACGAGCAGGGTGCCGGCACCCACGCCCGGCAGACATTGCGGGAAGTAGACCTTAAGAAAAGCCTTCCAGCCCGGTGCGCCGAGCGAAGCCGCCGCGCGCATGTGCCACGGGTTGATGGTCTTCATGACCGAATACATCGGCAGGACCATGAACGGCAGAAGGATATGCACCATGGCGACATAGACGCCGAAACGGTTGCGGATCAGTTCCTGCGGCTCGTTCCAAAGGCCGATCCAGATTGCCGCGTCGTTGACCAGCCCTTCGTTCTGCAACAGCACGAGCCAGGAGGTTGTGCGCACGAGCAGGGACGTCCAGAATGGCAGCAGCACGAGAATCAGAAGCAGGTTGCTCTTGCGCGCCGGCAGCGTCGCCAGGAGGTAGGCGATCGGCAGACCGAGCAGGAAGCACAGCAGGGTCACGGCGAAGCTGATCTCGACGGTGCGGATCAGCACCTCGAAGTAGATCGCCCGGCCCTCGTCGACGCTCGTGATACTTCCTTCTTCGTCGCGCTTGAGATCGAGCGCCCAAAGCATGTAGTAGTCAGAGAGGTACGAAGAGGCATTCTTGATTGTCGCCCAGTACTGCGGATCGTTCCAATCCTCGTCGAGGTCAATGAAACCCTGATGGATCTCGTCGAGCGGCAGCAGGGCAAGCTCGTCGGAGGCGCGCGCCGTCCGCTTGAGCATCGATTTGAAGCCCGAGATATCGTAGTTCAGTCGCTTGGAAACGCGGCCGAATTCGCCACGCTCCGCCTCGGACAACTCCTCGGCGAAGATCTTCATCAGTTCGGGCGACGGAAGGCCCTGGCCATCCCATTCGCTGAATGCCTCGGCCGTTCGCGGCAGGGCCTCCGAAACCTCGGGGTCCTCAACCGACAGCGTCAGCAGAGAGATGATCGGGATGACGAACCCGACCATGATGAAGATGAACAGCGGCGCAACAAGTACGAGCGCCCAGACCTTCTTCATGCGCTCGGCGCGGCGAAGCTTGATCTTCAGGGGCACGCCATCGGCGGCCATCATGACATCGGTGTCAGCCGTGGAAGCCATCGTGCCTGTGCTCGCCTGGAGTCGGTTATCCTAAGCGAAACGGGAGGCGCAAGGTGCGCCTCCCGTCCCAACGTCGGTCTTACTGAGAACGCCAGACCTGGAAGCGCTCGAGGAGCTCTTCCTCACGGTCGGCCCACCAGATGGTATCGACCCAAAGGGCATTCGACAGGTTGGCCGGAGCCGTCGGCAGATGCTGCAGAATGTCCGGGTTGACGAGCTCAGCCGCCTCGTTGGTCGTCGGACCATAAGAGATGTATTGCGACTGACGAGCCATCACTTCCGGGCGGCTCGCGTACTCGATGAACTTCATGCCGAGGTCATACTCGGGATGACCGGCCGGGATGACCCAGAGATCGTAGTCGATGGTCTGACCATCCCAGACGATGATGAAGTTCTTACCTTCGTTAACGATGGCGTTGTAGATGCGGCCGTTCCAAGCGGTCGTCATCGCAACTTCGCCGTCAGCCAAGAGCTGCGGAGCCATCGCGCCCGAGTCCCACCAGACCACCTCGTCCTTGATTGTGTCGAGCTTGGCGAAGGCACGGTCGATCGCCTCGTCCTCGTTCTCGGTGAGATACTGATAGACATCGTCAGCAGCAACGCCGTCGGCCATCAGGGCCATCTCGAGGCTCGAGGTCACCGAGTTGGCGTAGAGGCCACGCTTGCCCGGATAGGTCTCGAGGTCGAAGAAGTCGGCAACGGTCGTCGGAGCGTTGTCGCCCGAGAACTGGTTGCCGTCATAGGCGTAGATCGTGGCCCACGAGATGGTGCCAACCGCGCAGTCCTGCGCAGCACCCGGGAGGAAACGTTCCATGCCACCCAGCATGTCCCAATCCAGCTCGGCCAGAAGGCCCTCGTCGCAGCCGCCCATGGCCGTGCCGGACTCACTGTCGATCACGTGCCACTTGTACTCGCCGGTCTCGACCTGCACGCGTATCTCGGAGAGGGTGCCGCCCCACTCGTCTTCCAGAACGATCATGTCGATTTCCTTGGCGGCGGGCTTGTAATAGGCCTCGCGCTGGCTCGCCGAGTAGGCACCGCCCCAGGAAGCCGCCGTGATCGTGTCCTGGGCCTGGGCCGGTGAGGTCGCCGACAGACCCATTAACGACACGCCCATAAGGGCCGCCGCCGATACTCCTACAAATCCCTTCATGATGATTATCTCCCTTGAAGGTTACCTGTTGTTGTGTGGTCCACGCGGGAAGCTTGCCCCGCCTCGCGCGTCCGCACAAGTCTAAAGCCGCGACCCCGCGGCTGCCACGTGGCCCGACAATCAGGCCGCGTCCAGGGCCCGGCAGTCGTTCGACCGCCAGCCGATGTTGATTTCCTGCCCCAAGTCAAAGTGCCGTGCGCCGGAGCCGCGCGGCATCTTGATCACGAAATCGTCATGGCCGCAGGCCTCCACACGGACGCGCGTGTGATCGCCCATGTAGATCTGCTCGCGCACGACGGCGGGGTAGATGTCGTCGCACTTGTCGCTGTCGGAAGGCTCGACGACGATTGCTTCGGGTCTCAGCGACAGGGTTGTCGCTTCGCCGGCCGCAGAAACATTGACTGCCTGAGCCTTCACCGTCTGACCATTCAGCAGTTCGACCGAGCATTTGTCGCCCGACACTTCCGTGATGGTGCCGCTCAGACGATTGTTCTCGCCGATAAACTGCGCCACGAACGCGTTCTTCGGCCGCTCGTAGAGCTCTTCGGGCGAGTCGAGTTGCTGGATGATGCCGTCGTTGAACACAGCAATGCGGTTCGACATCGTCAGCGCTTCACTCTGGTCATGTGTGACGTAGACGAAGGTGAGGCCGACGTTCTCGTGAATGTGCTTCATCTCGATCTGCATCTGCTCGCGCAGCTTTTTGTCGAGGGCACCGAGCGGCTCGTCCATGAGCACGATCTGAGGCTGGAACACCAGTGCGCGCGCCAGCGCCACACGCTGCTGCTGCCCGCCGGAAAGCTGGCCCGGACGACGATGTTGGAAGCCAGTGAGTTCGACCATGGCGAGCGCCGTGGCGATCTTCTCTTCCTGCTCGGGCTTCGGCACGTTGTGACACTGCAGCGGGAACGCGAGGTTCTCGTAGACCGTCATGTGCGGGAACAGGGCATAGTTCTGGAACACCATGCCGATGTCGCGCTTGTGCGGCGGCACCGTCTTCAGCGAACGACCGTCGAGGATGATGTCGCCGTGGGTCGCGGATTCGAACCCGGCCAGCATCATCAGTGTCGTGGTCTTGCCTGAACCGGATGGCCCCAAGAGCGTCAGAAACTCGCCGCGCTCGACATTCAGGTTGAGGTCTTTGACGACCAGAATCTCGCCATCATAAGTCTTTTGCACATTTTCGAAGCGCACGAGCGGCTGGTTTGTGCCCGCACGATTGTGGCCTGCATCGGTCATCTTTCTTGGTGTCCTGCCCTAGCCTCGGCGTCCTCCGGCTCCGACCGTTTTTCGGTTTCTTGTCCGGTTGCGCCAAAGTGGTTGCATCCGAGTTGGCCGACTGTCAACAAGAGTCCGCCCCCGGCTTCGTAAAACGGCCATCTTGGAAGGCCTTGCCTGATAGAATGCCGCGATCCACCTGGAGACAGTCATGAATTCCGGTAGTGCTCCCCATCCGACATTCGCCATTCTTGCCGTCGCGCTTCTGATCCGGGGCGCGTCGCCTGTTTCGGCGGACGCGCAAACAATGACATCGTTGCCGATCTCGAACGACGGTGTGGTCGAGACGGCGGCCGCGTCCGGCCTTCTTGGGCCGGACGACTTCGATGTCGTTGCCGATCCCTACGTGAGCAATGTCCTCGTCGGCATGCCGCCCAACGACGAAGAGTTCAGCATCGTCATGATCCCCGGAGACGCTGGGCCGACGCAGATCCAGGTGATCATGACACCGCCGTGGGAAGACGTCTCGGCGAGGGTGGAACTTGCCGCAGGGCTCGCCGAGCAACTCTTCACCGTGCCTGACTCGCCAGCCCCGCCTCCGCCCGTGCAGACCGGGCTGGAGCCGATGAGTCCCATGGCGGAGTGGCTATACGGACTGCTTTACGAGGCGTGGCTCGGTTGGCCCGGCTCCGAGCAGCGCCTGATCCGCGTGCGCGACGGCATTGCCGTGATCGTCGAAGGCACCCCGCCCGACAACTGGAGCATCACCTTTGCCGTCGACGACGGTTACGCCGACGCCAGTTGGCCCGGCATTGCGCCGGATGTGGAACCTGCTGGCGTCACGGCGGCGCGCGAGCTGATTCGCAGCGGCGACTACCGGGACGCCCATGATCTGCTTCTGCCGCTGGCCGAACAATCGGTTCCGCAGGCCGCTTTTCTGATGGGCGACATGTATCGCTTCGGCCGGGTCGGCGTGCCCGACATCGAAACCGCGACCGACTGGTACCTTATCGCCGGACGCTATCGCCACCCCGCGGCGGTCTGGGCGCTCGCCGCGATGCACACCGAGGGCTGGGGTTCGTTCTTCCTCAGCAATTTCAAGGTGCCGCTCCTGGTGCGGGCCTCCGAGATCGGCTCGCCCGATGCGCTCTATCTGCTCGCGGGCGCACAGCCCGGCGTCAACTACATGCGTCCGCCCGGCGTGACTTCGGCCGACCAGATCCTGCAGACCGCCCAATGGGGCATGCTGCAGGCTCAGCTCGACATTGCTGCTCGCTACGCCAATGGTGACGGTGTCGAGGCCGATCCTGTCGAGGGTCTTGCTTGGGCTATGGTTGCGGTCGAGAACACCGGGCCCGGGCTCGACTACATCCCGGCCCGTGCCCTGGTGGACGACATCAGTCGCAATCTCGACGAGGCCCAGCAGATCGCTGCCGCGGCACGTGCGGGCGAACTTGTTCCCGGTCTGCCGCCCTGGCCGCCCGAAGGCCGACTGGTTCCGGGCATGGAGGGCTACGAGGAACCCGTCGCGGTCGAACCGGCTGAATAGGTCCGGTCGCTACGCGCGCAGGCCCCTCAGCATCGCGACATAATCGTCGGGCAGACCGTGCTCGGTGGTGCCGCCGATCATCAGGTCGAGACAGGCGTCGGATGGCGGGAAGGGGCCGCCGGCCGGGCGACGCGGTAGAGGTCGGCGATATGCCAGGCACCGTCATCCCCCAGCACACGGAACGAATCGCGCCGATAGAGATCCTCGGCGACGTTTTCCAGAGCATCAAGCGCTTCGATCTCGTCGCGGCGGATCCGACAGATCGCACCCCGCCCGAGGCCGCCGTGCGTTTCGACGATGCAGCTGATGCCCCCTTCAGATTGGTCGAGTAGCAGCGAAACTGAATCGCGAAGTTGGGCAGGACTGCCTTCATCACCGTCGTTGCCGACGGGCACTGCGCGTGCATGTAACCGATGGTCAGGTTCGAGCCATAGGCGAAGTTCAGCAGTTCGTCCTCGGCGATCTCGACCGGTGACTTGATGCGGCGCAGATCCTCCAGGATATGGCCTGCGGGCTCTGTGGCGTTGAGACCGAAGCGGTCGCGCACCGCATCAAGAATGCGCAGCGGAAGCCAGAAGATGTGTTCCTCGAAGCCGATCGCGGCGTCCGTGGCATCGAAGCCTTCCAGCGTCTTGGCGACTTCGTCCTCGCCCATGAAAACGGTGATCCCGGTCGCGCATGGTCGCAGTCCCCGGTCGTTGCGTCAGCATGATCGGGGACCGGGCTCCGTTCCAACCCCGTTTGATCATAGGCATCAATGAATCTTGGTTCCGCCCGGCGGACGAATCGGCCATAATCCCTTTATTCCCAATGGTTTTGACGCGAAGGGAGGCTGCGATGCAGGCCAATGGAACCAGTGTGTCTGTGGAGGAGTTGATTGCCCGGCAGAAGCCCGGATTCACCCTGGAGCAGCCGTTCTACAAGGATCATGAGATCTTCAGGCGCGACATGACGAAGATCGTCTCCAAGCAGTGGCTGTATGTCGCCCATGTCACCGAGATCCCCAATCCCGGCGACTACCTGCTCTACAACATCAGCGACGAGTCGATCATCCTCGTCCGCAGTCGCGACAACGAGATCCGCGCCTTCTTCAATGTCTGCCGTCACCGCGGCAGCCACATCTGCCTCGAGCCCAGCGGCAATGTGAAGACGCTGACCTGCCCCTACCACGCCTGGGTCTTCGACCTACAGGGCAAGCTGATCGCCGCGCGTGCCATGCCGGAGAATTTCGACAAGTCGAAGTACCCGCTGCATGCCTGCCAGGCACGTGTCTCCAACGGCCTGATCTTCATCTGCCTCGCCAGGGAGGGCGATCCCGACGTCGCCGACTTCGCGGAGATCGCGGCCGATCTCGATCAGTTCACGAGTCTGCACCGGCTTGAGGACACCAAGATCGTGCACCGCGAGGTCTATCCGACGGACGCCAACTGGAAGCTCGTCGTCGACAACTTCATGGAGTGCTATCACTGCGCACCGTCGCACCCCGAGTACACGATGGTGAACGCCTACGTGAAGGTCGAGGACCGCGAGCATGGCGGCTACGCCGAGGCGATTGAGGCATGGGCGGAAAAGACCCGCATGCTGGGCCACCCGGTGGGCAACGACTACAACTCTGGAGAGAGCGCCAACCAGCCCCACGGCTACTGGCGCCAGCCGATCCGCGAGGGTTACGTGACCCTGTCGGAAGACGGCAAGCCCGTCGCCCCCCTGATGGGCGACCTTGAGCACTGGGACGGTGGCGAGACCGCTTTCACTTTCGGCCCGCTCAGCCACGCCTATCTCTGTGCCGACCACCTCTGCATGTTCCGCTTCACGCCGGTCACGCCGGACTTCTCCGAGGTCGTGATCACTTGGCACGTGCGCGCCGATGCCGAGGAGGGCAAGGACTACGATCTCGACCGCCTGAAATGGATGTGGGACGTCACGACGATCGAGGATACCAGGATCATCATCGACAACCAGAAGGGCGTGAACTCAAGCCGCTACGTGCCCGGACCCTATGCGCCCCAGGAGGGCGGTTCCTCGGCGCTGACCCGCTGGTACCTCAGCCGTCTGGCGTCCTGATCGCCCGGTCTTGTGATTTTGATTGACAGGTGAAGCATCCTGGCGAGAGAGTTCGCGAGACCATCTGTCAGGAGGTTCCGTCAGGAAGTTTCACCCATGACCCGTCACGGGCTTGTGTCGTTTGAAGACCTCGTCGCGCGAACCGACTCCGTCTTCGCCGATCCCATGTGCTCCTGCGCCTCCGGTCTCGACTATTGGCTGAAAGAACTGCCGTTCTTCGACACGAGCCCGATGGCCAATGTGATGGGCCATCTGGCGCTGGCCATCCCGCCACTGGAACACAGCAGCGGCGTGTCGCTCGGCGTCCTGCTGACGGCGCGGAAAAACGGGGACGGCCTGAGCTTTCGTATCGCGCAACAGCTTGAGGACGATGCTCGCTGGCAGGACCGTCGCCCTCCTATCCACGTGGCGGGCTGGATCACCACGCCGGGTCGATCGGCGTCATCACACCGCAGGCGTCTTCCACTGCCTGGGCGGCGTCGAAGGCCATATCCTCGCGGTAGCGCGGGGCGATAATCTGGACGCCCATGGTCACGCCGTCGGACGCGCCCGTCGGCGCCGCGCAGCTCGGCAGGCCGAGCATGTTGACGGCGTAGGTCAGGCGATTGGCCATGAAGATCTCGCAGGTACGCTGGACGCCCTTCTCGTCGGCGTTCTGCTCGAAGGGCGGTTCGGTTGAGACCGGGCCCACGATCACGCCGTGCTCTTCCATCAGCATCGACCAGTTGCGCAGGTCGCCGGCCCTCCGGGCGACATTCCGCATATAGTCTTGGCGGTTGCTGCCGGGTCGGTCGTTGCCGAAGAACTGATTCTGGGCGGCCTGATAGTTATCGAGCACGCCGTTGATCTTGGCGCTGCCGTATTCGCGGATCGCCGGCTCCATCAGTTCGTCGATCTCCGCCATCAGGAGCGCCATCCAAAGGCGCGCCGATTCCATGAGAGCAGGAAGCTTGATCTCGGTGACCTTGTAGCCGGCGTTCGAGAGCGCGTCGCCTGCCGTCCTGACCGCATCGGCGACCTTGGGGTCGACGCCGATACCGCCGGGATCGGTGCAGATTGCCGCTCGCGGCGTCGTATGCATGGCGGATCCCTCCAGCGGGGCGGGCACCCACCAGGGATCGCGCGGGTCGCGCTGGGCCATCGCGGCGAGCGCCAGCCGGCAGTCCGCGACATTGCGGGTGTGGGGGCCCTGCACGCTCATGAGCTGCAGTGTGGGCGGCCGTTCCTCGGTCTGAGTCGGGTTGTAGGCCGGTACGCGGCCGAGGGTGGGGCGGATGCCAACGAGGCCGCAGGCATAGGCCGGATAGCGAATCGAGCCGCCGAGATCGTTGCCATGGGCGATCGGGCCCATCCCGGCTGCGCAGGCCGACGATGCACCACCGGACGATCCACCCGGCGTGACATCCTTGTTCCAGGGGTTCAGGGTCTGCCCCCGCAGCGTGTTGTCGGTGAAGTAACGCAGCGAGAACTCAGGTGTGTTGGTACGCCCCATGGGGATGGCGCCCGCCTTGCGCAGGTTCGCGACGACCGGGGAGTCGTCGTCGGCCACAACCTTCACGAAGGCTTCCACGCCGTTGGTCGTGGCATGTCCCTTCTGGTCGACATTCTCCTTGATCGTCACCGGCACGCCGTGCAGCGGTCCCAGCGCCTCGCCGGCTTGCTGCCGAGCGTCTGCCGCCCTTGCCTCCGCCATGGCCTCGTCGTCATGGCGCACGGTGATGGCGTTGAGCTTTGGGTTGACCGCGTCGGCGCGCGCCAGATGGCTCGCCATCACCTCCTCGGCTGTCGTCTCCCCGGCCGCGATTGATGCTGCAATCCCGGTTGCAGTCTTGCGCCACCACTCGGTCATCCTGTCTTCCCTTGGTGTCTGCGCGATCATGGACTCGTGCAGTCGAGAGGCCAACGGTTCAGCGCTGTCAAAACTTATTCTTCTGACGGACATGTGGTCGCGTCTGCCTTCGCAACAAGAGGCAGCCATGGCCCAACCCTGCGTATCCAGCGGCTTCGACCCGGAGAATGCCGAACCGGTTGACCTTGCCTTCCCGAGGAGCCCCGAGGAGCCCCGATCTGCGCTACTTCGACGACCGCTCGCCCGAAGGAAAGCCGCCGCTCATCGTGCGCGAACTCAAGACGAGCGTGCTGATCAAGCCCGGCACCCGAGCGCGCACGAAACCTGGTCGACAACGGCTGGCTCCCGTTCGATATCCGGATCTGCCAGAGCTGACGGGGCGTCTCCAATTCGCCATGGAATCCTGCCAGGATTCGTGGCCTGTCGGGTGGCCGAAGATGCGACCACGCCCCAAGTCCGGTGCAGGATACCGATCCGGCAGCGGAAACGCGTGCCTGCTCGTTGCTTCATCACAGGTCCTGTCATCGCCCCGGTAAAGCCGGTCATGACGGAGAACATTGATCGGTTGCCGGATTGATTTTGCCCGGTCGTCGCAGGAACGTGGGCACCGATTAGCCGGGGCACGGCATGGAGTTCGACACCGTCATCGTGGGCGCCGGTTCCGCCGGCTGCGTCCTTGCCGACCGGCTGACGGCGGACGGGCGGCAATCCGTGCTGGTGCTGGAGGCAGGCCCGAGCGACCGGCGGTTCTGGATTCAGGTGCCGCTGGGCTATGGCAAGAGCTTCTACAATTCCGAGGTCAACTGGGCCTATACGACCGAACCGGACCCCGGCTTCGGCGGTCGGCGCGACTACTGGCCGCGCGGCAAGGTCCTGGGCGGGTCGAGCGCGATCAACGCCATGGTCTACATCCGTGGCCACCGCGCCGACTACGACGACTGGAAGGCGGCCGGCAACTCAGGCTGGGGCTGGGACGAGGTGTTGCCCCACTTCAAGGCTATCGAATGCAACGAGGCCGGCGGCGATGCCTGGCGCGGTACAGAGGGTCCGCTCCATGTCAGCGATGTTTCGGCCAGGGTCGAGGGGTACTGCCAATCCTTCATCGCGGCAGGGGAAGAGGCGGGCCTTCCGTTCAATCCCGACTTCAACGGCTCTAGCCAGGAAGGTGTCGGCCACTATCAGATCACGACCAGGAACAGCCGCCGCATGTCCGCGGCCCGGGCGTTCCTGCGGCCCGCGATGAAACGCTCCAATCTCAGGGTCGAGACCGAGGCTCACGTCCTGCGTCTCACCTTCGAGGGCAAGCGCGCCACGGGCCTGGTCTACCGCCGGCACAACCGCGAGGTGACGGTGCGGGCGCGGCGCGAGGTCATCGTGGCGGCAGGTGCGATCAACACGCCGCAGCTCCTGATGCTCTCGGGCGTCGGATCCGGGGCCGCGCTGCAGGCCCATGGCATCGACGTGGTACACGACAACGGCAATGTCGGCCGACACCTGCAGGACCACGTCGGGCTCAACTACACCTTCGGCGTCACCCATCCGACGCTCAACGAAAAGCTTTGCACGTGGCCCGCGAAGATCGCCGCCGGCATGCAGTACCTGCTCGCCGGGAGGGGCCCGCTCTCGCTCAGCATCAACCACGGCGGCGGCTTCTTTCGCACCAATGCGGCCCGCGAACGGCCCAACATGCAGCTCTACTACCAGGCCATGAGCATGATGACAGGCAAGCACGACGGTAAGCGTCCCGTGCTCAATCCCGATCCCTTTCGGGCTATTGGCCTGGGGCTTTCGGCCTGTCGTCCCACAAGCCGCGGCCACCTGGAGCTCCGGTCATCCGATCCCGACGATGCACCCGCGATCCATCCCAACGCTTACGGCACGAACCACGACATTGAGGAGATGCTGGAAGCGGTGAAGTTCCTGCGCCATCTGGCCGGTCAGCCGTCGCTCGCCGCGGTGATCACGGAGGAGCTTGAGCCGGGGCCCGGCGTGTGGACCGATGAGGAGCTGGTCGATGACATCCGCGCGCGCTCGGGCACGGTCTACCACCCCAGCTGCACCTGTCGCATGGGACCCGATCCCGCCGAGGCCGTCGTCGACAGCCGGCTGCGTGTGCACGGCATGAAAAACCTGCGCGTGGTCGACGCCTCGGTCTTCCCCAACGTCGTCTCCGGCAACACCAACGGCCCCACCATGATGACCGCCCACCGCGCGGCCGATTTCATTCTCGAAGAGACCGGAAGGACCAAACCATGAAGATCGCCAAGCTTGAGACCTTTGCCGACCCGATGGTCGCGTTTGTCCGGGTCACGACGGACTCGGGCGAGCAGGGCTGGGGCCAGGTCTCGACCTACAACGCCGATATCACGGCGCAGGTCTTCCATCGCCAAGTCGCGCCCCATGCGCTTGGCACCGACGCGCTCGACTTCGACGACACGCTCGACGTCATCACCGAGCGTGAGCACAAGTTTCCTGGCTCCTACTTGCGCCGCGCCATGGCGGGGCTAGATACCGCGCTGTGGGACATGCGCGGCAGGATGGAGGGCAAGCCCGTGGTCGAACTGCTCGGCGGGAAACCGGGCCCGCTGCGCGCCTACGCGAGTTCGATGAAGCGCGATATTACGCCCCAAGAGGAGGCCGACCGGCTCTGCGCCCTGCGCGACGAGAAGGGCTTTGATGCCTTCAAGTGGCGGGTCGCGACCGAATGCGGCCGCGATGTCGACCACTGGCCCGGCCGCACCGAGGAGATCGTGCCCACCGTGTCACGCGCGCTGGGCGACGGGATCGCCAAGCTGGTTGACGGCAACTCCGGCTTCTCGCCGGGGCGCGCCATTGAGGTCGGCAAGCTGCTGGTCGATGAGGGTATCAGCCACTTCGAGGAGCCCTGTCCGTATTGGGAGCTGGAGCAGACCAAGGAGGTCACCGACGCCCTGCCGATCGACGTCACCGGCGGCGAGCAGGACTGCGATCTTGCGACTTGGCGCCACATGATCGCTATGCGCGCGGTCGACATCATCCAGCCGGACATCATGTATCTCGGCGGCATCAACCGGACGCTGCGGGTCGCGGGAATGGCCGAGGCCGCAGGCCTGCCTGTCACGCCCCATTGTGCCAACCTCTCGCTCGTCACCATGTGCACCATGCACCTGCTGCCCGCGCTGCCGAACGCCGGGAAGTACCTCGAGTTCTCGATTGAGGAGCTCGACTACTACCCCTGGCAGAACGATCTCTTCGAAGGCGAACCCTACGCCGTCGCCAACGGCAAGGTGACGGTGCCGGACGCACCGGGCTGGGGCGTTGCGATCAAGCAGAGCTGGCTGGAGAAGGCGGCCTATCAGGTGAGCGACTTCGAGTCCTAGAGCAGAATCAATTTCATCGGGATCATATCCTGCGGGGTTCTTGAGCCCCTCAACAGTGTTCCGTCATGGCCCGGCAATCCATTCCGTGCCGTCTTCGCAAGCGGTGAGATAACGGGATGGATCACCCCATCAAGTGGGGCGATGACGGATTGCGTTGTTGTTCAGGCCGCCTCGGTGTTCAGCTCGCGGACCTGGCGGTCGAAGTTGGAGATGAACCCTTCGAGATCCTGACCGGCGTGGCGCGGAGCCATGTCCTCGGGCGCACCCGTGACCGGCAGACCCGGCAGCGGCTCGACCACGGTATCGTAGTCGGGCACGGCGAAGTAGCCAATCGAGTAACGCTCCAGATGGCGCGGCGGATGCACGCGGTGCATGGTCGAGCGCATGCGGCCGCCCGACCAGCTTTCCATCATGTTGCCGATGTTGACGACGAAGCAGCCGGGCTCCGGCACAACCTCGCGGTAGACGCCGTCGGTGCCCTCCACCTGCAGGCCACCCACGGGGCTCGGCAGCAGCACGGTGATGGCGTTGGTGTCGCGATGCGCGACGCTGGCGTCGGGCGGCGCGTCCTGAAGCTCGGGGCGCGAGTGGTAGTGCAGCAGCGAGATGTTGGTGAGCTGCTTCGTGAACATACGCGTGAAGCGGTCCTCGTCCTGCCCAAGCGCCAGCGCGAAGGCCTTGAGAAGCAGGTTGGAAACCCGGTCGACACCCTGCCAGTAGGCTTGGATGGCGCCGCGGAAGTCCTCGGGTTCGTCGGGCCAGATGTTGGGGGTACAGAGGCCGTGGCTCTCCTCGATCGCGGGATCGCCAGGGGGCAGCTCGACGCCCATGTTGAAGCCTTCGTAGGTCGTCGGCGGGGCCTCCGGGGTGTTCTGACTGAACGGCATGGTGGGGATGTAGCCGCGCAACACGCCTTCGGGGCGAACGAAGCGGCGCTTGGTCTCGTCGGGCATGGCAAAGAACCGTTTGGTCGCCGAACGGGCGTCTGCGATCACGTCGTCGGACACGCCGTGGCCGGTCACGTACAGAAAGCCCATGGTCTCGCAGTTTTGGCCGATCTGGCGCGCCACGTCCTGGCGTACGGCGAGATCGTCCGAATTGAGCGGTGAGATATCGATGATGGGGAGCATAAGCATTGCCTCCTTTCGGTTTGCTCCGCCGTGAATGCGGCGGTAGCAGAGGCCCTGGGAGAACGCCACGTGCCAGCTGGCTCAACCCCAATATCGTGATCTTGACCGGCAAGGTCAAGACGAACCACGCGCGGGAGTTATCAACATCTCCGCGCCGGGCGAGGGGCGCAGCGCCTTTTTCACCTAAATGGCATCGTGATCGGCATGGGCCATCTCTGCGAAGTCGCCTTGGGCACATTGTTCGTCTCGGGCGTGCCGTACGTGATCATCTCGGTGCTGCCCGTGCGCGCGTGGATCATCAACTCCATTCCGAAGGCGCTGAAGATGGCAACCGCCGCCGGTATCGGTCTCTTTCTCGGCGTCATCGCCATGAAAACGCCGGCATCGTGGTCGGGAATCCGGCCACGCTGGTCGGTATCAGCCCGTCACATGACCGCAGGCCCTGAACGTCCGCCGCGCAAACGCGTGCCCGGGTGCTGTCCAGTTTCCCTTGTCGGCGATCCGATCTAGCCTTGATCCATGGTTGCGCAGGTCACCACCGTCGCGCTCTCGGGCGTTGAAGCCGTGCCGGTCGAGGTCCAGGTCTCGCTGGTTCCGGGGCCGTCCCATTTCAATATTGTGGGCCTGCCCGACAAGGCCGTGGGAGAGAGCCGGGAGCGCGTGCGTTCGGCACTGACCGCAATCGGGCTGTCGTTTCCGCCGCGTCGGATCACGGTCAATCTCGCGCCCGCGGATCTCCTCAAGGAGGGCGGCCATTTCGACCTTCCGATCGCTGTCGCCCTGATGGTGGCGCTCGGCGCCGTTCCGGCCGACGCCGCCGAGGACAATGTCGTCCTGGGCGAACTTGCGCTCGACGGGCGGATCAGCCAAGTCGCCGGGGTCCTGCCCACCGCCCTGGCTGCCGGGCGGCTCGGACGCGGGCTGGTCTGTCCTGCCGCCAATGGGGCTGAGGCGGCCTGGGCGGGGGGCGTCCCGGTCGTCGCCCCCGACCATCTCGTCGGCCTGATCAACCATTGGAAAGGCACACAGGTGCTGTCGCCGCCCGAGGCCGAGATCGCTGATGAAGGTCCCGATGCGCCCGATCTCGCCGACATCAAGGGACAGGAAGCGGCCAAGCGCGCACTCGAGATCGCCGCGGCAGGAGGCCACAACCTGCTGATGATCGGGCCACCCGGTGCAGGAAAGTCGATGCTGGCCAAACGGATGCCGGGGATCCTGCCGCCGCTCACACCTGAGGAGGCGCTCGAGGTCAGTCTTGTCGCCTCGGTGGCCGGCAATCTGAAGACGGGCCGAATCAGCCGGCGCCGGCCGTTCCGCGACCCGCACCACAGCGCCAGCATGGCCGCGCTGACCGGCGGGGGTATGCGCGCCAAACCGGGCGAAGTTTCGCTTGCGCACAACGGCGTGCTCTTCCTGGACGAACTGCCGGAGTTTCAGCGCCAGGTGCTCGACGCCCTGCGCCAGCCCGCGGAATCAGGTGAGACCCTGGTGGCTCGGGCCAACCACCACGTCACCTATCCTGCGCGTTTCCAGCTGGTTGCAGCGATGAACCCATGCAAGTGCGGCTGGCTCAGCGATCCCGGTCGCGCCTGCTCGCGGGCGCCCCGCTGCGCGGCCGACTATCAGGCGCGGGTCTCGGGTCCGATGTTCGATCGCATCGATCTTCACGTTGAGGTGCCCGAGGTCGCCGCCGCCAATCTTGTCCTGCCACCGCCGTCGGAAGGTTCGGCCGAGGTTGCACGGAGAGTGGCCGCAGCCCGGGCGCTGCAGGCCGAACGTTTCGCCGACCACGCTGACGTCCGCGTGAACGCGCGGGCCGAAGGCCAGCTTCTCGACGATGTCGCCAGGCCCGATGCCGATGGCCAGGCCTTGCTGCAGCAGGCCGCCGAACGCCTGAAACTCTCGGCGCGCGGCTGGCATCGGGTCCAGCGTGTGGCGCGGACAATCGCCGATCTGGGCGGCAGTGAACACGTCGGTCGCGCCCACATCGCCGAGGCTTTGGGCTACCGAAGGATGGTGTTGCAGCAGTAAACGGTTCCCGGTGCCCCGACTAGGAACGATTTCTCGATCTGGTGCTCGCCAATGGGCCCCACGCAGCCGTGCCAGGATGTCTGCCAGACTTGGACGTTGCGGACTGCCGGCTCGTGGCGGGCGGCCTCTTCGCTCCGGTCTGGAATGCGTTGTCGGATCAGCCGTCCAGCACCAGCATCAACGACTACGACATTTTCTACTGGGATCCCGGCACCTCTTGAGAAGCCGTGGAGGCGGTGATCCGGCGCGCCGATGTGTTGTTCTCCGATCTCGGCATCCGGCCCGATGGTGCCGGCGGCCTTGATATCCGTGCGCCGTTCGGTTTCGACGAACTCTTTACCGGCGTGTTGCGCCTGAACTCCGACAACCCGAAGCCGGACCGGTTCCACGAAAAATGTGCAAGTTACCGCGAACGTTGGCCGTGGCTGACGATCGCCGAACCTATGATGGGGCGTACGCGATGGACCGTCCTGTTCTGATCCGCGATGTCGATGTCCCCTGGGATCGCTATTCGGCCTTCTCCGGCGACTTCGCCATCAAGTGCACGATCTCGCGCAGCGAGCACGGGTCGGACCTCGCTCTGGGCATCTGGGAACTGGAACCGGGGCAGTCCACGATCTGGTGGTTGTCCATCAAGGGCAATGAGGACCCCGACGTCAGCATGAGGTTCGGGCGCGCTTACGAGGCCTGGTCATGTGCTTGGGGTGTGCTTGGGGGCGGCTTCACCTTCCACTGGGTCGATCGTCATGGACGCGCCGAAAGCGGCGAGGACGGCTCCGGAGACAGCTTCTACTTCGCGCTGAACTGGCGTTATCGGGTCGAGAACAGAGGCTGCACAAAGGCCCGCTTTCTGTGGTGCATGGCCCCGGCCGCGTAGTAGCTGGCTAGAGCGGATCGTCGTCATACGGGACCACAACGTGATTCCATTCTACTTCAATAACTTAGAGCAGGGCCGGGAGCCAGAGCACGAGCCCGGGGATGGCAAAGAGCAGTGCGACCCGGATCAGCTCGATGGCGAGGAATGGCAGAAGGCCACGAAAGGTTTCGCCCAGTGGAATGTCGCGGGCCAGCCCGTGGATGACGAAGACGTTCATGCCGACGGGCGGCGTGATCAGGCCGAGTTCAACCACGACAAGTGCCAGGATGCCGAACCAGACCGCCGCCTCGGTCGGGCCCATGCCGAGATCAAGGGCCATCACGATGGGGAAGAAGACGGGCACCGTCAGAAGGATGACCGAAAGGCTGTCCATCACGCAGCCCGCCGCGAGATAGAACAGCAGCATCAGCCCGATCGTGGCGAAGGCGGGAAGACCGCTTTCGGCGAACACCGCAACAAGCTCCTGCGGCAAACGGGTGAAGGCCAGACCCGCGCTGAAAAGATCGGCACCCAGCAGGATCAGGAAGACCATGGCTGCGGTCTCGATCGTTCCCAGAAGAGCGGCCTTCAGCCCCTCCCAGCGCATGCCGCGCGCGACGGCCAGGACCGCAGTTGCGGCTGCACCCACGGCTGCACCCTCGGTCGGCGTGAACCAGCCGCGATAAATGCCACCGATCACCACAAGGAAGACGACGGGCACGATCCAGATGCTGCCGAGACTTGCCTGCCGGGCTGACCTGTCGGCTTGCTCTTCGAGAGGTGCGAGGCCGGGATCGCGCTGCACGGTCCAGCGGATCGCGAGCGTGAAACCCAGCACTGCCAACGCGCCGGGAACCAGAGCCGCAAGAAACATTGTGCCGATCAGCTGCTCTGTCAGCAGCGCGTAGATCACCAGTACGAAGCTCGGCGGAATCAGGATGCCGAGTGTGCCACCGGCCGCGAGCGTTGCGGTGGCAAGCGAGCCCGCATAGCCCGCCTGCCGCATCTCGGGCAGGGCCGCCTGGGCCATGGTGGCCGCTGTCGCGAGCGAGGACCCGCAGATCGCGCCGAAGCCTGCCGAGCCCGCGATTGAGGCCAGCGCCAGACCGCCGCGGCGATGGCCGAGATAGGCACGGGCGGCGTCGAACAGCGCGCGGTTGATGCCCGACTGCGTGGCGAACTGACCCATCAGCAGGAACAGCGGGATCACCGCATAGCTGTGAGTCGAGGCCTGAAAGAACGGCGTTGTTTGCAGGTGATAGAGCAGGGGATCGACACCGCGCTGGGCGACGTAGCCCGCACCGCCGGCCACGAGCATGGCGAGCCCGACCGGTATGCGCAGCGCCAGAAGGGCAAGCAACCCGCCGATCATGGCCAGCCCGAGGACGGTCCCGGTCACGGTGCGTCCGTCTCGGGTGGATCGTCGAGCGCATGGGTCAGGCCGACCAGAATCAAAAAGCCGAGCGAAATCACGATGGGCGGGAAGGCCCACCATACCGGAACGCCCAGGATCATCGTGCTTTCGTTGTAGCCCTTGAGCTCAAGGCCGCCGATGGCCAGGCGCCAGGCGAGCAATGCGGCGGTGGCGGCCAGCAGGACGCTGTTGACAGCATCCATTGCCCGTGTCACGCGCCGTGGCAGCCAGCGGCTGGTCAGGCTGACGACGATGTGTCCGCGTCGGGCATGGCACCAAGGCAGGCCCGCGAAGAAGGCGTTCGCCGCGCCAAGGCCGACGAGTTCGAAGTCGCCCGGGATCGCGCCCAGACCCAGATTGCGGCCGAGAATGCTGGCGACCGTCATCAGCGCCAGCGCGACCAGCACCACCCCACCCAGGAAGGCCCAGATCGCTGCGGCGCGTTCCGCCCACGTCCGGAGCGCAGTCATTCCGACCCCTTCGCTCCCCACGCCGCGGGGAGGAGGCACGTCCGGCATGGCACCTGGTTACTCGCTGTAATGCTCGACCAGGCGGACGGCGTCATCGTAGAGCGCTTTGCCGTCGTGGCCGGCGGCGTCCATCTCGGCGATCCAGGCATCGATCACGGGCTGGGTCGCCTCGCGCCAGCGCTGTTCTTCCTCGTCGGAGAGCACGACGATCTCGCCGCCTCCGTCAGCGACGATCTGGCGCGCCTCGGCTTCGTTGGCGTCCCAGGTGCCACCGGCCCAGGCCGCTGTCGCGAGACCGGCGTTGTTGTCGATCACGGTGCGCAGGTCATCGGGCAGGCGGTCGTAAACGCCCTTGTTCATCGCAAGCAGGAAGACGGCCGTGTAGAGCCCGCTTTCGATGTGATGACGGGTGAGCTCGGGCAGGCGCAGCGCCAGGGTGACCTCGTAGGGCACAAGCGCCCCTTCGACGATACCCTTGGAGACGGCCTCCGGCACCTGCGGCACCGGCATGCCGACGGGCTCGGCGCCGAGCGCAGCGAGTGCCGCGTTGATCTGACGGGTCGGGGCGCGCAGCGGCACATTCACCATGTCCTCGATCGCGGCGATCGGGGTCTCGCGGGTGTGGATCACACCGGGGGCATGGACGTGCAGCACCAGCGGATGAACCTCGGCGAACTCCTCGGTGAGGTGATCGTCATAGAAATCCATCACCGCCTGGCTCGTTGCCTCGGCGCTGCCGGTGACGAACGGCAGTTCGAAGACCTCGACCAGCGGGAAGCGGCCCGGGGTGTAGCCCGGCAGGGTCCAGACGATGTCGGCCACGCCTGTGCGGGCCTGATCGAAGAGCTGCTGGGGTTTGCCGCCCAGCGTCATCGACGGGTAGATCTCGATCCTGATCCGGCCCCCCGACTCCTCCTCGACGCGCTGCACCCAGGGTTCCAGGAACGTGACCTGGGTGTTGGACTGCGGCGGCAGGAAATGGTGGAGACGCAGGGTGACTTCGGGCGCCTCGGCAAGGACCGGGGTGCCGATCAGCGAAACGACAACCGCGAACGTGGCGATCAGACGAGTCTGCATGGCAGGAATTCCCATCGGTGTTGGGGACTGCAGCGGCGGACTTTAGGGCCTTCCACAGGCGGTGCAACCTTCCGCATGCGGCATGTGCGGTCGCTCATGGACGCACCCGGGACGCTCCGCTAGCTTCGCCGCCATGCCGGACATCACGCTTGCAACCTGGAACATCAACTCCGTGCGCCTGCGCATCGAGGCGGTGGTCGCGTATCTCAAGGATCATCAGCCCGACATCCTGTGCCTGCAGGAGATCAAGGCGACCGAGAATGTCTTTCCCTTCGAGCCGCTGCGTGAGGCGGGCTGGGAGCATATCGCAGTCGCCGGATTCAAGGGCTACAACGGTGTCGCGACGATCAGCCGCGTGCCCTTCATGAAGTCGGGCGTGACGAACTGGTGCGGTCGCGAGGACGGCCGCCACGTCTGGACCGTCTTCAAAGGCAGCGTCGAACTCCATAACTTCTATGTGCCCGCCGGCGGCGATGAGCCCGATCCCGAGATCAACGACAAATTCGCCCACAAGCTCCAGTTCCTCGACGAGATGACCGGTTGGTGCGCCGACATGGCCACGCCGCGCGCCAAACGGATCATCGTCGGTGACCTCAACATCGCACCGCTCGAGAACGACGTCTGGAACCACAAGCAACTCCTCAAGGTCGTGAGCCACACGCCCGTCGAGGTCGAGGCGATGGAACGGCTTCGCCGGGCGCACGACTGGATCGATGCCGTCCGCCATTTCAAGCCGGAGCCCGAGAAGCTCTATTCCTGGTGGAGCTATCGCGCCAAGGACTGGGCCGCCGCCGACAGGGGCCGCCGGCTGGATCATATCTGGGTCACGCCCGCGCTTCAGAAGAAGCTGAAGTCGGCGGAGATTCATCGCCACGTGCGCGGCTGGGAGCGGGCGAGCGACCATTGCCCAGTCAGTGTGACCCTGGACCTGCCGGTATGAGCGAGCAAGGCTGGCGCGTCACGCGCGACGGTGCGGTCGCGACCGTTCGCCTCGAACGGCCAGACAAGCACAACATGCTGAAGATGGATGAGGTCGATGGCCTGATCACCGATCTCGATGGGCTGGACGCCGACAGCGACCTGCGTGTCATCGTGCTGACCGGTTCGGGCGAGAAGAGCTTCTCGGCGGGTGTCGACCTGGGCGATGTCCTGACCCGGGACTGGAACGACAATCCGTTGGAGCGCTTGGCCGACCGGATCGAGACGCTCGGCCCGGTGACGGTATGCACGCTCAACGGCAGCGTCTACGGCGGCGCGACCGATCTGGCGCTGGCCTGCGATTTCCGCATTGGGGTCGAGGGCATGCGGCTTGTCATGCCGCCCGCGAAGCTGGGATTGGTGTTTCACGAGACAGGCCTGCGACGCTATGTCGAGAAGCTGGGTCCCCAGGTGGCGCGCCGGCTCTTTCTCGCCGCAGAGCAGCTCGATTCCGCTGCCCTGCGCGAGACCGGATACCTCGACGATCTCGTCCCGCGCGATAGCCTGGATGAGACGGTCGCGGGATTCGCGGCACGCATCGCAGAACTGTCGCCCCTGTCGCTTCGGATCACGAAGAAAGCGCTCAACGGCATCTGCCGCGGCAGTCTCGATTCGGCCTGGCTCAAACGGGAGACCGTGGCAGGCTTCGGCACGGAGGATGCGAAGGAAGGCTTGGCCGCGGCACGCGAGAAACGGGCTCCCGTGTTCCGGGGCCAGTGAAGGGCAGCGCCATGACAACCAGTGATTTTGACGTCTCGACCGCCGTCATGCCCGCAGAGTGACAGCCGCACGAGGCGGTCTGGCGGCGCGACAGCGGGTCGATCTTCGTCAAGGACGGCGCGGGCCGGTTGACGGCGACGTCCGCCCCGCCGCACCCATGAGTGATCCATCATAATTAGGATATTGGGCGAAATCTCAGTTTCGGCCCCCCTCTCCCGAGACCGGAAGAGGGTCGAGGTGAGGGTTGATGGTGCAACATATGGCTCCGACAGGTCCCCCTCATCCAGCTTCGACTGGGCTCGGCGTTGCCGCCCCAGGTCTGCGCATCCCTCTCCCCGGACGTGCCGGGAAGCCGTGGTCGGACGCACCCTGCTTGTCACGCCCAAACCGACTTCACAGAGGGTGCAAAAAAGTGTTGCTTGCGGCCTCAGGGAAGACCAACGTCCGCAGTCAGATTTGTCCGAGGGAGAACGGCGATGGCCGATACGACGGGCGAGCAGACCTTTACCCCCAACGATCCGCGCAAACCGTGGCTCTGGCATCCTGAATTGCCGATCGAGCTGCCGCCGCTGTTCACGTGGCCGCTGAAGCCGATCGCGTTTCTGCGCTGGTTCTGCGGCCGGGGATTCCTTCTCTCGGTCAGCTGGCTCTACTTCGGCTTGGCTGCGATCGCCTGGTACTTCACGCCCTCGCTGGAGCGCATGACGACCTTCGAGGCTGGCTGGATCGCCGAGATCTGGTTACGCAATGCCATCCTGTTCTCTGTCGTCACCGGCGGGCTGCACCTGTGGTTCCACACCTTCCGGGGCCAGGGCGACACGCACAAGTTCGATCCCAAGCCGCTCGACGTGAAGAGCAAGAAGTTCCTGTTCGGTGATCAGGTCTGGGACAACATGTTCTGGAGCATCGTGAGCGGGGTCACGCTTGTGACGGCCTATGAGGTTTTGATCTGGTGGTGCTGGGCCAACGGTTACGTCGGCTGGCTCGGTTTCGACGACAGCCCGGTCTGGTTCCTCGGCTTCTTCTTCTTCATCATCGTGTTCGAGACCGCGCACTTCTATGTCGTGCACCGTCTGTTGCACTGGAGGCCGCTCTATCGCTTCCACGACCTGCACCATAGCAACGTCAACATCGGTCCGTGGTCGGGTCTCTCCATGCACCCGGTCGAGCACGTCTTCTATCTGAGCTCGCTGCTGCTGCACGTGGCGATCGCCTCGCACCCCCTCCACATGCTGTTCCACAGCTTCTACCTCACGACCGGCGCCAGCGTCGGGCACACCGGGTTCCAGGACCTCAACGTGAAGGGCAGGAAGATGGTCGATACTGGGACGCTGTTCCATCAGCTTCACCACCGCTACTACAACTGCAACTACGGTCAGATGCTGGTGCCGCTCGACAAGTGGTTCGGCAGCTTCCACGACGGCACCGCCGAGGCCACAACCCGGATCATGAAGCAGAACCTGCGCATGAAAGCCGGCATGCCGAAGGCGGCGGCTCCGGCTTCGGGCAGCGACTGAGGCTCAGCCGCCCGCCTGTTCGATGGCGGTGCGGGCGGTTTGCTGGAAGAGCATCCTGCGCTCTTCCTCGGTCACCTCGCCGCGGTCGGCACGCTTGAGCAGGTCGACCGCGCGCTGCACGGCGGGCCGCTCCTTCACCCGCTGGCGCCAGGCCCTGACATTCGGGAAGTCATCAAGGCTGGCGGTGAGCGGCTTGGCGATCAGAACCCATGGCCAGCACTGCATGTCGGCCACTGAATAGTCCGAACCCACGATCCAGTCGCGGCCCTCCAGGCGCCGTTCCAGAACCCCGAGACAACGGTCGTACTCGTTGCGGTAGCGCCCCAGCGCGTAAGGATGCTCACCCGGCGCATAGTTCACGAAGTGCGAGAGCTGGCCCGCCATCGGGCCCTGATTGCCGGTCTGCCAGAAGAGCCACTCCAGGGTCTCTTTCTCGAGCAGCGGATCGGCCGCCATGAAGCGGCCGGTCTTGCGCGCGAGATAGAACATGATCGCGCCGGACTCGAAGACCGGCACGGGGGCGCCCGCAACGTCGTGGTCGAGAATGGCCGGCATGCGGTGGTTCGGGCTGATGCGCATGAAGTCCGCCTTGAATTGATCGCCCCTGGAGATGTTGACCGGAATCAGGTTGTAGGGCTCACCCAGCTCCTCGAGCAGGATCGCCACCTTCCAGCCGTTCGGTGTGGGCCAGTAGTAGAAGTCGATCATGGCTTTTCCTTCCGCCTCCCAACGTGTCATCCCGGCCAGGCGAAGCGCGAGCCTGGACCTCGACAGATATGTGCCGCCCTCTTGATGTCCCGGGTTTTTCTATGGTTGCCCGGAATGACATGTCAGGGGATTCACCCCGCCGCTTGCTTCACAGCCTCGCCGAACACGCCGGCATCGCGCAGTCCGGCGATCTCGTCGGCGGTGAGACCTGCCTCCGCCAGCACCTCGTCGGTGTGTTCGCCCAGGAGCGCACCGGGCTGGCGCAGTTCGAAATCGGTCTTCGAGAAGCGCGCGGCGGGTCGAGCCTGGCGCAGATTGCCGGCGACCTCGTGGCGGTGTTCGAAAATGATGCCGTTGGCCGTGATCTGCGGATGCGAGATCATGTCGCTGCGGGTCAGCACCGGCGCACAGGGAACGCCCTCGGCCTCCAGGATCTCCAGCCATTCGGTGGCGGTGCGGGTGCGCAAGGCCTCCTGAGTCAGTTCCAGCCGGTCGTTGATGTTGCGGTGGCGGTCAGTCGCCGTCTTGAAGCGCGGGTCCTCCAGCCACTCGGGCTTGTCGAGTGCACGGGTCAGCGCCAGCCATTCCTTGTCCTGCTGCACGGCGACCGAGATATAGCCGTCAGCGGTCTCGTAGATCAGGTCAATGAAGCTCTGCGCGCGCTGCTGCGGGACGTGGCGGTCGACCAAAGTCTGGCTTTCCATGTCTGAACCCCAGAGGAAGGCCACCACGCTGTCGAGCATGGAGAGCGCGATCGCTTGGCCCTCACCGGTGCGCTCGCGGTTGAAGAGCGCTGCGGTGATCGCCTGGGAAGCGACCATGCCAGTCAGCTTGTCGGGCAGGATCGTGCGGACCAGGCGCGGGCGCTCTTCGTCGGAGCCCGCCTGAATGGTCGTCAGACCCGAGAGCGCCTGGATCAGCGGGTCATAGACGGGCTTGGCGGCATAGGGGCCGGTGAAGCCGAAGCCCGTGATCGCGGTGTAGATGATCCGCGGCGAGCGCTCGCGCACGGCTGCTTCGCCGACGCCGATGCGTTTGGCCACGCCGGGCCGGAAGTTCTGTACCAGCACGTCCGCATCCTCGATCAGACGCAGCAGGGCTGCGAGTCCGCCGGGTTTCTTCAGATCGATCGTGACAGAGCGCTTGTTGCGGTTGTTGTTGAGGAACGAGGTGGCGAGCTTGCCTTCGCTCCTGGAGACGACCCGCGTGTGGTCGCCGCCCGCGGCCGGGTTCTCGACCTTGATGACATCGGCACCCTGGTCGGCAAGCACCATCGTTGTCGCCGGCCCCGACACCATGCTGGTGAGATCGATGACGCGGACACCGTGAAGCGGTCCTGGCATGGGAACTCCCGGAAATCGTCAAGGCGGCGCGGAAAGAGTGGTATCGTGCGGCATCTGATGCAAGGGTTGCCCGGGTGGCCGAGTGCATATGGCATCGTGACGGCTTGGTCTGTTTCATGGTGCGTTGGACAGTTGTAGGCTGTTTCACAATTCGGCATGGAAGCCGTTGCCTTGGGGAAGGATATGGCGTCAGAAGACAAGCCTCACGAGTCAGGTTCAGAGCAGAGTTGGTTCTCGCGGCAGCGTATCGGGTTGAAGCGTGTGACTTTTTTGATTCTCGCGCTGTTGCTGATTGGCTATGCGCTGGTTTCGGACGACGCCGGGAACGGGTCGACTGATGAAGGTACACCCTCGGAAGTTCTGCGCAGCATCGAGACGTTGAAGCAGTGGCTCAGCCAGACGGAACTCTGGCTCGGCATCGGTTTCCTGATCCTGATCGTACTCTTGCTTTCCTTCGCCCGCGGGTGGTTCTCGCGGCAGCATTTCGGGCTGAAGCGTGTGATTGTTTGGCTTCTCCTGACCGCGATGCCGCTGATTGGCTATGTTGTCTATAAGCTGGTTTCGGGCGACGCCGGGAACGGGTCGACTGATGAAGGCACACTCTCGGAAGGCCTGCGCAGCATCGAGACGCTGAAGCAGTGGCTCAGCCGCAAGGAACTCTGGATCGGCATCGTTTTGCTGATCCTGATCGTACTCTTGCCTCCCTATACGAGCTGGACCCGGCTTGTAGCCCGGCGTTTCGATGCCGATTCCGCCGTGATCGACGGGCACGACACGATGCCGGAGGACTCGCGCGATCGGGCCGAGGTCGTGGCCCGTGACCTGCGTGTGCGCGCGCGCCGTCAGCGATCTCTCTCAATGGTGTTCCTGATATTGGGCCTCTCGGTGCTGCTGGGCGGCTTCTACTTCGTCCTGTTCCTCGCCCCGATCCTCGATCTGAGCGACGAACACCAGCGCAGGCTCAACCGTATCAAGAAGGTCCCCGACGAGGTCCAGTGGGTTATCGACAACGCAAACGGTTGGTTTCATGTCCAGCCACTCGGCACCTCTCATGTCGCTGGCGTCGAGGTTCTCGATCCGGAGACAGATCTTGTCGTCGCATGGCTGCGGGACACGCCTGAGCTGGCGGTCAGCATGGACGGCTTCGAGACAACACCGGATTCCCTCGATCTCTCGAAAGTCTGCGGCTTCGGCAAAGACGAACGGATTGTCGACCTTAAGCCCATCGCCTTCGGCGTTGCCGCCATTCTGGGTAACAAAGGTACGCTCACCGTCTGCGTTCTCGAAGAAGACAAGGCCGAGCGACTCGACGCCCTCTTGCTGAGGCTCGAAGGAGCTTCGTCCTCGGAGGACGTGAAACCGCGTCTGATGGTCGCAGTGGCAGATGTTGAGACCCGAGGCACCAAAGACTCGAAAGTAACCGTACTGGTTGGGGCCTTGCACGCATCAGGCGAAGCCAATCTGGCCCGATTCAATCTACGGGAAATGAACGAAACACCGTCCTCGGAGGAAGAAAGGACAAAACCGAAAGTATCCGACGATCCTATCACGCTCTCCGCAGAGGAACTCTCGCCCATGAAGTTATCGGACGAGTGGTTCACGGCACTGGACATTCATCACGACGCAGATTCTGCAGTTCTGATGGGAAACCACGGCACACTCGCTATGGTGTCGTTCAGGAATGCGAAACCGCAAGTTCCCTACTATTTCGACAAGGTCCAGCCAACTCCCTTTTCCGACTCTGCCGCTAAACTGCGCCTCGCTAGCATCCACGATAAGCTCTACATCTATGAACCGTCGACATCCCGGCTCATGTCATCTCTCGATCCCCGAAGCGTGATCGATCTGCGATCAGAGATGGGTTTTTCAGCGAACGACGCTCTGAAAAAAGAGAATCTGGAGAAACTGGTGGAAGCGCCAGGAGGTCTTCTCGCCTTCGGCAGCCATGGATCAGCCCTCCGATTTGACCCTGAGCAGGTCGCGCTTCACACATCCAAACCCAAACCAGTCAACTTTCGGCAAGCCGAACATTTCAATGAGAATGAGGAATTGAATTACGTTTTTACATCAGACGATGGTCGGGTGATCGTTGTAACGGGCGACGAAGGTTCATTCGTTATCTCACGGGATGGTGGGGAAACGTGGTCGGCAAGCCCCCGGGTGCCGTCGATCGATGAACGTACAGATGAACGTATACGTGCCGCATCTACGCTGCCGGACGATTTCGTCTGGGGCAGCATCAGGGACAGCACCATTCTCAACGATGACCAAACGGTTGCCGCATGGGACGACGCTGGTTCGCTGGCCCTCTCGGATGACGGTGGAATGACGTGGCGCGTCACCGTGAACTTTCGGGAAGACGATAAATTCCGCGATTCCGAATGGGTGCGGGACGTTCAGTTCCTCGAAGAAGATAAAATGATCGCTGTTCGGGGCGATGAAGGTTCATTCGTTATCTCACTGGATGGCGGGGCGACGTGGTCGGCAAGCCCCCGGGTGCTGTCGACCGATGAATATATAGATGAACGTATACGTGCCGAACGCATACTGCCGGGCGAGTTCGTCTTGGACAGCATCATTCTTAACGATGGCCAAACGGTTGCCGCGTGGGACGACGCTGGTTCGCTGGCCCTCTCGGATGACGGTGGAATGACGTGGCCTGTCACCGAGAACTTTCGGGAAGACGATAAATTCCGCGATTCCGAATGGGTGGAGCACGTTCGGTTCCTCGAAGATAACATGATCGCTGTTTGGGGCCACGAAGGTTCATTCGTTATCTCACTGGATGGCGGGGCGACGTGGTCGGCAAGCCCCCGGGTGCTGTCGACCGATGAATATATAGATGAACGTATACGTGCCGAACGCATACTGCCGGGCGAGTTCGTCTTGGACAGCATCATTCTTAACGATGGCCAAACGGTTGCCGCGTG